>CANQJW010000013.1 GCA_947624345.1 uncultured Clostridia bacterium
ACAAAAAAGATTAGTCTCCCATGCAGGATAATAAGGATAATGCCTTAAATAGAATTTGTAATTTGGATTTATTTTTTCAATTTGCAGTGGAATATCTATCATATCGAAAAGTCTGTGATATACAGCTACGCAAAGCTTGGGAGAATGTGCTTTTATAGTTTGCTCAGAACCTTTTACAGCCTCTTTTTCAGCGCCCTCAACATCGTATTTAATATAGGTTGCTTTTTTGCCGTTCAGAATATTGTCAACACTCACAGCATCTGTCTTAATGCCTTTTTCTGATACCTGCGACTGCCGTCCGCCGCCTGTGTTGAAGATAAGAATTGTATTCTCGTTCCACGCAGCAGAATTAAAAGTATGAATGTTTTCAAGTTTTTCTGTATTTTTCAAAAGCTTTTTGAAGTTCCTTTTATTAGGTTCAAGAGCATAGATTTCATTATAGCTGTAATCTGTACGCTCGGCAAAATCCAGAACAGTATCACCGTTGAACGCCCCTAAATCAACATAAGTTTCATTTTCACCAAGCCTTATTATGTTCTCGAATGATTCATCAGTATCAGTTGTACACTCTCTGAGATATTTAAGCTCGCCTGTGATTTTATATTTTAGTATGCTTTCAAAGGTATTACGGGAGATGTTATCTTCAAGCATTGAATATACTTTTTTAAAATCGTTAAAGCGTTCGGTTAAATGCTCTTTTAAAAACGGCTCTCCGCCGATGACGGCTGTGTCGGGCATTAACAGATGATGCTTTTTTTCAAGCTCATCAATTTTTGTTATAAGCTCATTGTAGCCTGCCGCAAAGGCAAGTAAAATTATGAAATCATATCCGTTTTCAACAGCGCTTTCTTCTATCTCGGAAAGTCTGTGAACAAGATGACCCTCAAAGTAATGACCTCTCACAAATTCATCGCTTGCAAAGATTCCTGAAACGGGGATTTTTCGCGATTCAAGTTCTTTCATAAGCTTAAGACAGCCGTCGCCCATTCCGTAAATGAAGATAGGATCATCAGTTTTCTTTAGCCTTTCCCAGCAGGAAGGGAGTGATAAAAGTTCTTTAATATTCAGCATAGAAATATCCTTTAGTTCTTATTTTGTAACTTTGAATTTTAGTATATCACAAATTAGATTTAAGTCAATAATATACACCTAAGCTCGTTGACTTATACTTAAAAATAATGTATAATGTAAAAAATAAATATTATATTTTTGGAGGATTTTAAAATGTCAAAATTTATTGTTGAAACGTCTGCAAGACACGTTCATGTAACTGATGAAGCTCTTGAAATACTTTTTGGAAAGGGTGCAAAGCTGACAAAGAAAAAGGATCTTTCTCAGCCTGGTCAGTATGCCTGTGAGGAGAGGGTAACCATAGTTGGCCCTAAGAAGGAGATTCCTAATGTATCAATTCTTGGTCCGACAAGACCAGAAACTCAGGTTGAGCTTTCAGCTACTGACGCTCGTTCAATAGGAATTGCTGCTCCTGTCAGAGAGTCCGGAGACATCAAGGGAAGCGGTTCTTGTAAGATAGTAGGCCCTTGCGGAGAGCTTGAATTAGCAGAGGGAGTTATTGTTGCAAAAAGACATATTCACCTTACCCCTGCAGATGCTGAAGAGTTAGGCGTTAAGGATAAGCAGGTTGTCTGCGTTAAGATTGAATCCGCTGACAGAACTGCAATTTTGTGCGATACAGTATGCAGAGTATCAAACTCATACGCAAGAGCAATGCACATTGACACAGACGAGTCTAACGCAGTAGGTGCGTCTCGTGATCAGATGGGCGAGATAGTTAAGTGCTGTTAGTAAAAGCAAGAGGTTAGATGCAAGTCGTCTTTAGAAATAATTGATTATAGCCGGATCTGACTTCTAGGATATAGAAAACAACAAACGGAGGTGTTCGCAAGAACATCTCCGTTTCAGCCTGTCGAAAAGGTTTAGCGTAATTAACTAAAAGTTTTCGGTCAAGCCTTTTTCAAAAGGCTTGCGGGTCAAGGGCAGAGCCCTGTCGCTGACGAGCCGTCAGCGAAATGCTTTACGGAGTGCGCTCCGCAAAGGGTGAATTAAAAAATAGTCCAGTGGACTGTTTTTTAAGAGGGGCATGCCCTGCAAGAGAGGGCTGCCCCTAAAAAGGCTTTATCTACACTCAGAAACGGAGGTGTTCGCAAGAACATCTCCGTTTTTCTCTATCTTAATTTTTTTCTGAACGGTGCAAGCGGTATTCCATTTTTACCAAAGATTGTTACCTCATTATAATTGAACCACTGATAGCGGATTTCTTTTGTCGTATCGCATTTCAGATGCATTTTGTTTCCAAATATCTCAGGGATAATTTTCTCGAATTTCTCACCATCATATGAAATTTCAAACCCCAGAGCCTTACCCCTGACCTCAAATCCATTTTCTGCGTTATAAAAAGAAAGCTCATATCCGTCTGAAGTCCTTTTAATTTCTCTCAGTTTAGGGCCGTAAGGCTCACAATCGTCAAAGCCGTAGACGTTTTTCAGTGCTAAGAGACTTAGTCTGTAGCCGACCGGCTTTTTATCAATAGGGTGAATGTTATTCAGTTCTCCGCAGTCGAGAATCACTGCAGTATGTACATTATCAAGGGTTTCGCTTGCTTTCATTTGTGCCTCACGGATTACTGGCCAGGTCTTGTCGTCAGGGGCGTTTTCATACGCAAACATAGGTAGCTGAACACATAAAAACGGCATATTGCTGTCCTTGAAATCTTCACGCCATTTGTAGATAAGCTTAGTAAAAAGCTTGTAATAAATATCGCAGCGGGAAGCGTCCTCCTCGCCCTGATAGTAGATTATGCCTCTAAAGGTGAAAGGGGTAATACGGCTTATCATAGTTGTATATAATCCGCAGGGTCGGTAAGGGTTTTTTATTCCCATAGGCCCCGGCCATTTACACTCACCGATTTCCTTTTGAACATCTTCCCACGAAAGCTCTGGATGCTCTTTCTGAATAACAGAAAGACGCTCGTTCCATTCTCTCTCATATTCTAAGTATTCATCATAGATTTTTATCTGCTCTTCTTCGGTTAAGCTGCCACATGCCTTTTTGTAAGCTTCTAAATAAACATTAGTGTCCTTGTCACTGCTCAGAGTTTCCTCGTCAACCCAGACAGAGGCCGAAGTTCCGCCGAGGTTACAGCCGACAATTCCAACTGTACAGCCTAACTTTTCTGAAATATTCTTTGCAAAATGACAGCCTACAGCTGACCATTCGCCCAGAGTGGGGGAATCCGATAGCTCCCAATGCGAGTTTTTCTCGGCGTTGAAAAGCTCCTCGTTTATCATTCCGCATCGAGGAACATTATAGTATCTAACATCGGCGTTTCTCATATCTTTCATATGCTTTTCAGCGTCCTTAGAATTAGCGATAAAATATTCCATATTAGATTGTCCGCCGGCAAGCCACACCTCTCCGACTGCTATGTTATTAAGTGTGATTTTCTCTCCGTTGGAAGATGAAACCACAAGCCTCAGATTATCTTGCGCCTGCATTTCAGGCAGATAGGCATACCACTTTTTGTCTTTGATTTCAGCATCAGCTCTATATTCGCCCAAAGTAACAGTTATAGCTTTGTCCTGTTCGTTATTACATTCTCCAAATATACAGACCGGCTTGTTTCTTTGAAGAACCATATTGTCAGTAAAAATCGCAGCTAGTTTCATCGCTATCCCCCTAAAATATGTACAACTTTTATTGAATATGGTAGCATTATTATAAAATAATGTCAAGAAAAATTATAATTATGGTGAGACTTTTTTTCATTTTGAACGCTTAAGAGATAAAGAGATAAAGAAATAAAAAGAAATTGAAGAAAAGCACAATTGAACAATTCAAGATTTTTATTGGCAAGAAAGTTATATATAAATATGATAAACGAGTATCATAGAAATAAACAACCAAAATGGGAGGACAAAAAGATGAAAAGAATATCTGTTATACTGTTAAGTGCAATAATATGTTTGACTAGCCTACTACCAATAAATGCTTTAGGCGCTACATTCCCAGATAATTATAAATGGGAATATAGTCATGATAAAGACTCATACACATATTATAATGTGAATATAAATAATATTTATTATGATATTGAAATTTATTATGATATATTTTCAACTCCATCTGGTGGTAAAGGAACATATTACGTATATGCTAAGTTTGCAAAAACTAAAGGTGATACTCTTACAATTCCGGAAACAATCAATTTTCAAGGTAGAAATTTTAAAGTTAATGAGATTTTTATAGATGACCAAAATTTAGAGAGTCATTATAAAAAATGGAAGATGCCATATAAAAATGTTATTATACCTGATTCAGTAGAGAGCGCACATTTTCAGTATGCAAAATTTACAAATATCAAAAAGATATATGTTCCAAAGAAAACACAAGTTTTAGATGGGTTATCAGACTATCCTAATTTAAAAGTTATAATTGATAAAAACAATCCTTATATTAAAATGAAAAACGGAGCTATATATTCAAAAAACGGCAAAAAGCTGTTATCTCTTGTAAATAGTAAAAAGACATACAAAGTTTCAAAAGGAACTACAAAAATAGATTTTTTTGGTATAAAGAAACTGGAAAAGGTTTATTTGCCTGCTTCACTTAAAACAATAACTTTTGGTGCTTTTAGGAGATGCAGAAACATAAAAACGGTAAAGATAAATAGCAGAACTGAAAAGATAGGCAGTTGTGCATTTGAAAAATGTACATCACTAGAAAGAATAGATTTGCCGAAAAATCTTGAAAGAATAGGTTATTCAGCATTTATGGATTGTTATTCTTTAAAAGAATTTGTTATACCAAAAAAAGTTAAAAAAGTTAAATCAAGTACTTTCGAAAACTGTACAGAACTGTCAAGGGTTGAGATTTTAAACGAAGAAAACTCACCGAAAATAGATGATGAAGCTTTTGTAAATACAGCAGAGGGTATTGAATTTATTGTAAAAAACCAGACAGTAGCCGACCAACTTAAAGAGCAACTCAGTAATAACACAAGGGGCGTTAAAAAAGCAAAGATTTTAATAGGGGATAAAGTTGTTTATGATAATATAAATTGTAGACCAATAAAATCTCTAAACTCCTATAATATCATAACAACTCAAAACGGTATTAAATATAAGTTCCACAGTGACGGAGGACTTTATAATACTAATAGGATAAAGAATATTTACTTAAAATCCAAAAAAATCAAAATTCCCAATACTGTGAAATACAGAGATAAGATTTATGATATTGATGTAGTGGATTTTTCTCAAGATTTAAACGATCCTATAATACCACCGTCAGCTAAAACCTGTGAAAAATTTATTGCAGATAATATAAAGGAATTATCAGAAATATTTAAATGGAACAAGTTAAAAGAAATAAAAGCGACAAATATAAAAGATTATTTTGGCCCAATTCGCAAATGCGATAAATTAAAGAAAATTTATATCAGCGGTGATGATGAAGCTTTAACTTTTATATCGGAAATTTCAAATAATAAGAGCTTAAAAAAGATTGTTACAAAAAATGTTGGAACCATATCAAGAGATTGTATAATCAACTGTGAAAATCTAAAAACTATTATTTTCAAAGGAAAGTTAAGCTATATTCAAAGAAAATCAATTTATGGTTGTGATAAACTTAAAAAAATAACAATAGAAGCCGAGAAGCTAGTTGAAGTCTCTAATAAAGCTTTTGAAGGCGTTCCTGAAAACTGCAAGATTTATGTAAAGAATAAAGCGGTGAAAGAAGCTATTAAGGAGTCCGGCTTTAAAGGAAATATTATTGTTATGAAGTAGAGCAAAGCAGGCACATTTCTGTGTCTGCTTTTTGTGTATTTGAACTTAGAGTAACAGAATTTACACAAATTTTTTACATGCAATATGGAAAAAGAATTAGTCAGCCCTTGCCAAATCGGGTTTAATGTTGTATAATATGTTTGTATTTTTAATACTAAAAATTGAGAGGAGTAATCTGACTTATGATTTATTCGAAAGAAGTTGAAACAATGTGTCCGGTTGCACAGGGCGTTGCACATGGTGCTGCACCGATTCCGGAAGAAGCAAAATGGGTTAAAGCTAAGGAAATCAAAGACATTTCCGGCTTTACACACGGAGTGGGCTGGTGCGCACCACAGCAGGGAACTTGTAAGCTCACATTAAATGTTAAAGAGGGAATTATTCAAGAGGCTTTAGTTGAGACTATTGGTTGTTCAGGAATGACACATTCAGCAGCTATGGCGTCTGAGATTCTTCCCGGAAGAACAATACTTGAGGCTTTGAACACAGACCTTGTTTGTGACGCTATAAACACCGCAATGAGAGAACTGTTTTTACAAATAGTTTACGGAAGAACACAAAGTGCATTCTCAGAAGACGGACTCACAATAGGTGCAGGTCTTGAGGATTTGGGAAAAGGACTTCGTTCACAGGTTGGAACAATGTACGGAACCTTGAAAAAGGGACCTCGTTATCTTGAGATGACAGACGGTTATGTAACAGGAATTGCTTTGAATGAGGATAATGAAATCATCGGTTATAAATTTGTAAACTTCGGAAAGATGATGGACTACATAAAAGGCGGAGACGATGCAAACACAGCTTTTGAAAAGGCTCAGGGACAATACGGAAGAGTAAACGATGCAGTTAAAATCGTTGATCCGAGAAAAGAATAGGGAGGATTTTTAACAATGGCTTTATTTGAATCATATGATAGAAGAGAGAAACAAATCCTTGCTGTTTTAGAGCAGTATGGAATCAAGTCGATAGAAGAGTGTGCTGAGATCACAAAGGAAAAGGGCCTCGATATCTACAAGCAGGTTGAGAGCATTCAGCCGATTTGTTTTGAAAACGCTAAGTGGGCATATACAGTAGGTTGTGCTATTGCAATCAAGAAGGGCTGCACCAGAGCTGCTGACGCTGCTGCTGCAATCGGAGAGGGACTTCAGGCATTCTGTATTCCCGGCTCTGTTGCCGATCAGAGAAAGGTTGGCTTAGGTCACGGAAACTTAGGAAAAATGCTTTTGGAAGAGGATACAAAGTGCTTTGCATTCTTAGCAGGACACGAATCATTTGCTGCTGCTGAGGGAGCAATCGGTATTGCAGAAAAGGCTAACAAGGTAAGAAAAGAGCCTTTAAGAGTAATCCTCAACGGCTTGGGTAAAGACGCAGCACAGATTATTGCAAGAATCAACGGCTTTACATATGTTGAAACTGAAATGGACTACTACACAGGCGAGGTTAAGGAAGTATTCCGCAAGGCTTATTCCGACGGACTTCGTGCTAAGGTAAATTGCTACGGTGCAAACGACGTTACTGAGGGCGTTGCTATCATGCACAAGGAGGGAGTTGACGTTTCTATCACAGGTAACTCAACTAACCCGACTCGTTTCCAGCACCCTGTTGCAGGCACATACAAGAAAGAGTGTATCGATCAGGGCAAAAAATACTTCTCAGTTGCTTCAGGCGGAGGCACAGGAAGAACACTTCACCCTGACAATATGGCTGCGGGTCCTGCTTCATACGGTATGACCGACACTATGGGAAGAATGCACTCAGACGCACAGTTTGCAGGTTCATCGTCAGTTCCGGCACACGTCGAAATGATGGGACTTATCGGCATGGGCAACAATCCAATGGTAGGAGCTACTGTAGCTTGCGCCGTTGCTGTTGAAGAGGCGATGAAAGGCTAATTTCACTTAAAAATCAATAAAAATTCAACCCCGATTTTGCGGAAATGCCGTACTTTCGGGGTTTTTGCTTATGCTTTTTGATCGTTTTATAGAATTTAAAAAAATCTGGGATAACTGTTCCGCCATAAATTGACATTCTGTTTATCACATAACTATCATATAAATATCTTATAATTATATCGTTACAGTAGAAGTAGAAGTGCATAAAAGGCAGTAATCATGTTATTATTTGATATTTTGTCTTGATTATGGTAAAAAGCTTGAAAAATGAACGTAAATGTGATAACATATAATAAATATATTTATTTTACATAATTATAGAGATAGAAATAGGACAGTAACTACTGAAATCTAAAGCTATTTAGAATAAGGAGGTACATATGCCTGAGAACAAGAAAGTAGAAGATCTCTCTGTTGACGATATTATCAAAGACGTTATGCGTGAAAAGAGAAGAAAATCAAGAGGTTTATCTTCATCTGAGGCTAAAGTAAATGATAGTATAAGTATCAAAAGTCATGATATAAAAACAGAGGACCTAAGTTCTAACGATTATAAATCGTTTTTAAACAGCAACAAAACGGACAACAGTATCGGTAAAAACGGAAGTATGAATCATTCAAAGAGCGATGCTGATGCAGTACAGTCACAATTGGATTATATGAAAAAGAGCCTTGGTGAAACGCCAAAAAGTGATGATGCGTTGATGTCTGATTTATTTGCCAATGCTGTTCAAAAAAGCGGTAAAAGGCTTTCACCCGCACAGCAGGAGGCTATAAAAGAGGCAAGAAACACAAAGGGAATTATTTCATCAAAGCCGAAAAAAGCTGAGTTTCCGGATAACTCTAGTGGGCAGAGAAGTGAAGATACATCGCTTAACGACTTAGTTGCGGGAGCAATGCTGACAAAAAAATCAAAAACCACTATCAGCGATATATCTGAGCCTGTTGGAAGTGCAGAGGTTGTAGATGCCCAGATTAGCGAAGATGAAACAAAACCAAAACGCAGAAAGTGGTCACTAAAGAAAAAGGTATCAGTTATTCTTTGCTATGTTTTTGGAATTATATTTCTGCTTTGCGGAGCAGGTATTTCAGCGTTTTCATATTTAACAGGAAAGCTTGACCGAAGTAATGCAATTGTCAAGTTCTTCGATATCGGACAAAGTGACATAGGCTCAGATGATACTGTGGACGCTATTGACTATGAACAAATGCTAAAAGACAAGCTTGCAAAGTCAGCGGCAAATGTTGTTTCTGATAAAGATGTAACAAATATTCTGCTTGTTGGTGAGGATTTAAGAGCCACGATTGATAATACAGCTGAGTCAAACGGAAACACAGATGTTATAATGATGATTTCAGTAAACACTGCGAAGGGTACTGTTACCACTACCTCATTTATGAGAGATATTTATTTAGAGATACCCGGATTTTATGCTCAGAGAATCAATGCGGCATATTCCATGGGCGGAATACCGCTTTTAGAGCAGACTATACAGGATAATTTCAGCATTAAGATTGATAGATTCCTAAAGGTTAATTTCTATTCGTTTATAGATATAGTTGATACAATGGGCGGACTTAATATAAAGATCTCCGACGAAGAGGCGATAGGTATGGCAGCACCTCTTGGCGAACAGAATAAATATCTTGGCAATACTTATGGAACAGACTATCTTTACAAAGGCGGAAAAATCCATATGAACGGCAATCAAGCATTAGCATATGCAAGGCTTCGCAAGGTAGGAAATTCTGATTGGGAGAGAACTCAGAGACAGAGAACTGTTATTGACCTTATTGCCAACAAGACAAAGAAGCTATCATTAACTGAGCTTAAATCGCTGCTTGATAAGGTTCTGGGTAAGATTTCAACTGATTTGTCTGACGCAGAGATCGCATATTATCTGTTGCACGCTTCAACATATCTCAACTATGATCGTCAGCAGATTCAGATTCCGGCAGAGGGAACATATTCTTGCGAAACTATTCGCAGTGATGATGTATTATGTCCGAACTTTGATTCTAACATAAGCGTTCTTCAAAAGCAGATATATGGATATACCAATATCGAGGAAGATGATACAAACACTTATGACGGCTATTCAGATACAAACACCAATGATAGCTATTCAGATACAAATACCTATGACACAGGATCACAAACCTACAATAGCTTTGACACAGGCGATACTAACGCTAACACCTTTTACTAAAGATACTGAATAACAATTCATTAGCATACTGCGTAATTCAGCGGTATGCTTTTTCTATCGTCCAAAAGAAAACAAAGTGCTGTTGCTTATCTCAATAGCGTGGTTATATTTTTCAATAGCCTCAACCTGAGCGTGTAAGCCAGCTGATGTATGGATATAGTTGTTATACTCGTGCAAGGTAACTTGCATAGGAACAGGGAGCGAAAGAAAATACTTTCTACTGGAAGAGCTGTTATAGATTAAATCATGCAGATTACTGTAATACAAGCCTATCACCTCTTAGCTAATATTTGCGTGATACTCTCATCTTATTTAGTCAGTATATTCTATTCGTTCCGAAAGTGTTAATGGTTCTAACCACTGAATTTGAAATATATGTAGATTTTTTTTATTGTTTGTGTTATACTAAATATTATACGGATAATATAAATATTTTTTCTGAAAGGGAGATGATGTTTTTGAAGATTCTTATAACAACCGATTGGTACAAGTCGGCGATGAATGGCGTTGCAACCTCGGTGAGGAATCTTGAAAGCGGTCTTAAACAGCTTGGCCACGATGTAAAAATCCTCACTCTTTCAGAAACTCGTTACTCTTATGAAAATGATAACACAACATATATAGGCTCTGTCAATGCAGAGCGGATATATCCTTCTGCAAGGGTAAAAATCCCCCTCAAAAGCAGGCTTATTCAAAATCTTATCGACTGGAAGCCTGATATTATCCACTCTCAGTGCGAGTTCAGTACATTCTCTCTCGCAAGGAAGATATCAGAGGTCACAGATGCACCGATCGTCCACACCTATCACACTATCTACGAGGATTACACACACTATTTTTCCCCTAGCATAAGGCTTGGAAAAAAAGCTGTAAAGCTATTCACAAGGCATATTTCTAGGTATACTGATTGTATTATTTCCCCGACTGAAAAGGTCAGGAATATTCTGAAAAAGTATAATTGCAAAGTACCAATTGAGGTTATTCCAACTGGACTGGATTTAGACGCTATTGTATCAGATAAAGATGATGCAGAGCGTAAGGCGTTCAGAAAAAGCATCGGCATTCCGGAGGACAAAAGGGTAATACTCTACGCTGGGCGGATTGCTGAGGAAAAAAATCTTGACGAGCTGATAGATTTTTTAGGGAAAAATAAGCCCGAAAACGCTGTATTTCTCGTTGTCGGAGACGGACCTTACAGAGAGCAGACAGAGCAAAAAATCAAGGATTCAGGCCTCTGGGATATAACAATAATGACAGGAAAGATCAATTACAGCCAGATGAAAGACTATTATTGTGTAGGCGATATTTTTGTCAGTGCATCTCAGAGCGAAACGCAGGGACTAACTTATATCGAGGCTCTTGCCAACGGCTTGGCATTACTATGTAAAAAAGATGAATGTCTTTATGAGGTGCTGGAAGAGGGAGTAAACGGATATTTCTATACAGATGAAAGGGAATTTAGTGACGCTTTAAACCGCCTTATGACTGATGACATTTCAGCTTTAAAGAAAAAAGCTGCGGAAATCGCTAAATTCAAGTTTTCAAAAGAGACATTTGCTGAGAAGATTGAGCGTGTTTACATTGATTTATTGAAATAGTTTATTCGACTATCACAAGTCGCTTGCCAGCTTTATCTTAGTAATTATCTTTACTTCTAGGATGATTTCATATAAATATATCTTTTCAAATAATTTGTTGTTTTATAAAAAATTACCTCTTATATTGATGAAGAATAGAGTAATAATAATAAGGCAAACTCAAATTTACGAAAAGGAGTGAAATGAAATGAAGGGAGTTACTACAGAGCAGGGCAGACAGAACCTTGAAAAGTTCAAGATGGAGGCTGCTAACGAAGTAGGTGTAAACCTCAAGCAGGGTTACAATGGAGATTTAACATCTCGTCAGGCTGGTTCAATCGGCGGCCAGATGGTAAAAAAGATGATCGACTCATACAAATCAGCACAATAAGTTAAAGTTAAAAGTTTAATGACTGAATAATAATAAAACTCGGTATGAAATATCATATCGGGTTTTCTTTTGTTTAAAGCTAACAAAATTGTGACTATCTGTTTGTTTAAAAAGCCTTAAATTGTTACAAAGTCTTTTAAAATGTAATCTTTTGTGATATAATTTAATTTATTATAAGGAAAATATATTCGGAGGTACATTATGTCACAAAATATTTGGCGTAACCTTAAATACAAAAATATCGCTGTATTACTAGCTGTAATATTGCTCTTTATTCTGATAATAGCTTCGTCCTGCTCAAAGGATAGCTCTAAGAATAAAGGTGATGTTGCTGTTACTGTTGCTCGTAATGTCAAGCCTGATGATGAGTCTGAAAGCAAGATATTTGAAGATTCAGAATCTGTTGAGGTTGATAATGGCGAAAAGCTCTATTCGGGAAATCTTATTCTCGTGAATAAGGATCACGAATATAAGTTTAAGGACGAGGAGCCTGAAAATCTGGTATCAATGTATAAGTACAGCACAAATAAAAATGGCGTAATGCGTTTTGCTATGACTGATACATCGGTTTCGGTTTCTCAGAATTTTGCTGTTGCATTAAGTGATTTGTTTGGTGATTTTTATAAGAAGACCAAGAACAACACGGTTATGCTCACAAGCGGTTATAGAACTGTCGAGGAGCAGGAGGAGCTTTATAACTACGACACTGATATTTCTGACGGCGAATCAACAAAATATAACAAAGCAGGCTTTTGCGAGAGTCATACAGGCTTGTCAATTGATTTAGGAATAAACACTGATGGTTATCCTCAATATAAAGGTACAGGTAAGTTCAAGTGGATAACCAACAATTTAGCTAGATATGGCATCATCACTCGTTATACAAAGGATAAAGAGCTGATAACAAATATCGAATCAGAACCTTGGCATCTGAGATATGTCGGCGTTCCTCATGCTGAAATTATGGCGGCAAACAATCTTTGTCTTGAGGAATACATTGACTTTCTAAAAGACTATTCATATAATAAGCCACTGCTTTTCACAGCATCTGATAAGATTAAATACGGAATTTACTATGTTGAGGCAACAAAGGATAAGACAAGCATTGAGATTCCGCTTGATGAAAACGGTGAACAGTATCAATATAACATCTCAGGAAATAATGTCGATGGCTTTATTGTTACAGTCGATCTGGGCGAGTACACTGAGTCGGAAGCAAATCAGACCTCAGCAGCCGTCAAGACAGAGTTCGCTGTTAATAATAACACCCAGCCTACACAGGCCACGTCATCAGGTGATTCGGAAACAGTAATAACAGCTGCAACAACAACTGTTCCTTCAGAGTGATTGACTATTGATAGACAGTTTATAATGGACAATGGATAGTTTATAATGGACAATTGACAATGATTTGTTCACTAAGGCGTTCAGGAAAAACCTGAATGCCTTTATTGCTTCTTGCTTCTAATAGGGTTCGCTAGTTGACAATGCTTGTGAAATTTGATATAATAACCTATTATATGTGAACAATAAAGGGAAATATAGTTTTCCTTATATTTATAAATTTCAGGAGGTTATCCTAAGTGGAAGAAAAGATTTCAACTGCCTCGGATGTTGTATCTATGGACGACAAAGGTAAAACCCATTATATAAAATCTGTATTTAGAAAATTTACCAACGGAATAAAGCACTATATATTGAATAACATTTTGTTTTTGACTTATGTTGTTTTGCTCTTGTTAAATTCAACGGCTTTGCGTTTCTTTACGGTCAAGAATTATCTTTCAATAAAGCCGCTGCTTGCTGATATAGCAGTTGTATTGATAATAGGTTTGTTCGGGTATTTAATAAAGCCAAGAAGACGGTTCGTTTATTATTTAGTCTGGATAATCGTGTTCTCCCTGCTTTCTATGGCAAACTCTATCTACTACACAAATTACAAGTCTTTTATATCAGTGTCGTTGATATCTACTGCTTCCCAGCTAGGGGGAGTTATTGACGCTGTTACTGAGAATATTCTTGAGCCAAAAGATCTTATCTTTTTGCTCTCTATTGTCATTTATGTGGCGGTATATATTTTCCTAAAGAAGAAAACAAAACATTTTGAAAGGATGGATAAAACCGACAAAAAGAAATCCCTTAAAACTGCGAGGAACACGCTCTTTGTGGGATTGGCTTTTGCCGCAATATTTTCTAAGACTTTAACAGGAACCGATATTTCAAGGCTGAGCAATTCCTGGAACAGAGAATATGTCCTGTCCTCCTTTGGAATGTACACATACACATTCAGCGATATTGTAACGAGTACAAGTGCTCAGCTCAATGTTCTTTTCGGCGAGAGGGAAAGTGCTGATGCGTTTCACGCCTTTTATGAGGACAAGGAAGAGGCCGATCCGGTCAGTGACGAAAACAAATACACCGATATTTTCAAGGGTAAGAATATTCTGGTTATCCACGCAGAGAGTATTCAGCAGTTTACGCTGGATACTAAAATCAATGGCAAGGAGCTTACGCCGAATATCAACAAGTTGGCAAAAGAGGGTATATATTTTTCCAACTTCTATGCTCAGGAGAGCGTAGGAACAAGCTCTGATTCGGAATTTACTTTCAGCACCTCGCTTATGCCAGCGTCAAGCGGAACCGTTGCGATAAACTATTGCGACAGAACCTATGTGTCTATACAAAAGCTTTTAAAGAAACAGGGATATTATACGTTTTCAATGCACGGTAACAACGGCTCTTATTGGAACAGATTGAAGCTTCACGACTCTTTGGGATATGACAGGTTCTATAACTACTCAAACGATTATGATATTGATGAAACTATTGGGCTAGGACTATCCGATAAATCATTTTTCAGACAGTCAAGCGATATAATTGAACAGCTATCTAAGGAGCATGACAAGTTCTACGGAACAATGATTATGCTCACAAATCATACACCGTTCACCGATATTGAGAATTACAGCGATTATGAGGTTGATTTCAAATACAAGAGAATGAACGAGGAAACCGGCAATTATGAAGAAGCATCAGCACCATTTTTAGAGGGCACAAAGCTGGGAAGCTATTTTAAGTCGGTGCATTATGCTGACGAGGCGATAGGCGAGTTAATAGACGAACTTGATTCTAAGGGACTTTTGGATAACACGGTTATTGTCCTCTATGGCGACCACGATGCCAAGATAAAGGAAAGCGAATACAACTACTATCTTAACTATGATCCTTATACCAACACCACTTTAAAAGAGGGCGACAAGGGATATGTTCCTGTTGATGAGTATTGCTATAACATAAACAGGCGTGTGCCGTTTATCATCTGGACAAAGGACCACACCGAATATGAACCAACCGAGATAAAGAGTGTCGCAGGAATGTATGATGCTCTGCCAACGCTTGGAAATATGTTTGGCTTCTATGATGAATATGCTCTGGGACATGATTTGTTTAGCAATTATGCTAAGGATAATATCGTGGTTTTCCCGAATGCTAATTTTATCACAAACAAGGTTTACTATTCAAATTCCAAGCTGGAATACTTTGACCTGAAGCAATACAAAAATATGATGACCACACTACCTTGTAATCAGGTTTATGATTATTCAGACGGCTTACCGAGGCTTAAAGACAGTTCAGGCTTTTTGACTGAGCGCAGGGAAGATTACACATCAGAGAGCCTTTTAAAAAGGTATAATGATGATGCTGTCAATGCTGAATATATTCAGCAGAGAAGCGAGTATGCCGAGAGCAGAATGAATATCTCAAGCTCTATAATATTCCACGATATGATAGCAAAAAGTCAGGAAACAACAGATATTGACGGCGGTGAAAGCTCCAACGATAAAAATTCTGATACAAGTCTTGACACAGATTCTACTGCTCAAAGCAGTAATACTAGCGATGAATAGATAAATAAGTTAGCATAAAAACACCTACCAAAAACATAAAACCGCACATCTATTGAACTGTTGAACTGCTCCCTTATTGTTAGACAATGTGGTATAATAAAGACATACCAAAATCAAGTCTAACAAAAGGGGGTATTTTTATTTCCAGAAAGCCTAACAAAAAACTTGAAGACTACATTGAATGGTACAACACAAACGAGTCAAGTTTAAGTTTGATGGATTATCTCCTGTTAAATACAGAATCAAAGCCGCATAACAAAAACGACCAAGATTTCTCTTAGTCGCTTTGCATAATTATTTACTTAAAACTTTGTCTGACTTTTTGGATTAGGTTCAGAGGCGTTTGCGGATTTTTACCAATAAAAAAGAACAGCAGATATAAAATACATCAGCTGTCTTAATACTATTTTTCTTATGCTCTTGTTACCTTACCGGAACGCAAGCATTTTGTACATGCGTGTACATGACAAGGAGTGCCATTAACGATAGCCTTCACCCTTTTAACATTAGGCTTCCATGCTCTGTTAGTTCTTCTGTGTGAGTGAGATACTGCAGCTCCGAAAGTTACACCTTTTCCGCAAAAATCACATTTTGCCATTGGACTGCACCTCCTTTAATCCTTATTATAATTGCAACTATATCAGTTTAACAGATTTCTTTTCAAATTGCAAGTACTTTTTCAAAATTTCTTAAAATATTCATATTTATCTTATCAATGCAAAAAAATTTCCCCCAACCCCTTGACACCCCCCTCAAAATATGTTATATTATAGTTACCAAACTTAAGGAGGGACTACTATGTACAACGCAAATCACCCAGTATTTGTAAACGGGGGGGGGGGTATTTCGCCTAACCTTTATTTGCTGTGTACAGAATAGTTCTTTAGATTTAAATATTGTAAATAGGGCGTAGTATGCATAGGCGTACTGCGTCTTTTTGTGTTTTTGGAGGTGATTGGAAATTTTAATACAGCAAAGAATGGTAGACGCTTTGCTGTTTGTAACGTCCTCAGTCTGCAAAGGAGTATTAAGAAGAAAGGATGGTTTTCTAAAATGAAAACTAAAAGAATTATATCATTGCTTGCGTCATTGGCAATGATGGTAACAGCGGTTACAGGCGCAATGACGGTATCAGTCGTTAGTGCGGCTGACGAATATGCTAGCTCAGGAACTTGGGGAAGTAATGGAAAATGGGTGTTAAGTGAAGACGGTACTTTAGCTGTTACTGGAACTGGTGAGTTAATGTATGATGCTTTAACGCCAAAATTAAAATTTGTACAAGATGTTAAAAGATTAGTTGTAGGTGAAGGTATAACAAAAATAGTTAACGGGTTTTCAGGGGAAGATTTGTCGCATTACAATTTAAATGAAATGGTTCTACCTTCAACGCTAAAAGATATAAGCGCTTTTTCTTTAAGAGGTGAAGCAATAAAGGATGTATATATCTATTCAAAAAATATAACTATTGATAAAGGTAACTCTGGTATGCTTCCTAGACCTGGTGGAGGAGTAGTAATGCATTTATACAAAGACAGTAATACAGAAAAGTGTTTTAGAAGCATTTTTGATTATACAGATGAAGATATAGTATATATTGAAGGAGATAGGCCGGAAGAACCTGAACCTATACCTGCTGATGTTCCAAAGTTAACCGAAACATCAGGTCCTTGCGGATTAACTACAAAATGGGAATGGGATAAAACAAGTAAAACACTTACATTCAGCGGAAAAGGTGTTATATCAATAGCTGATTGTTATAAACAATATGCTGAAGAAACAGAACATATAGTAATTGAATCAGGAATTACAAAAATATTTGCATCCACTGGTGTATATATTGATGAATCTATTAGCGGTACATTCTACGGATTTTCAGCACTTCAGGATGTTGAGTTGCCTGATACTTTAACATTTATAGGAGAACTTTCATTTTATGGTGACCCACTAACTAGTATTAACCTTCCTGAAGGTCTTATTGAAATTGATGATGCAGCATTTAAAAATTGTTCAAATTTAGAAGATATTTCATTTCCTGAAAGTTTGAACAAAATTGGAGATAGTGCATTTCAATATTGTTCAAAACTTAAGTCAATAAATCTTCACGAAGGAATGACAATCGGAGGCAGAGCGTTCAACGGCTGTGAGTCACTTAAAGAGTTAACAATACCTAAGAATGTTAGGTTCTTAAGATCGGTATATGATGCACAGGGAATGTCACGTGAACCTGCTACTTTTATGGCTTGTACAGGGCTTGAAAAGATTGTTATTGAGGATGGATGCTGGTTAGGTGATCCATTCAACAATGAATTTACGAAGAATGGAATTGCTGATCATTTTTGTTTACAATGCTATTCATTAAATACGGTAGTCATTAAAGGTGATGTTGATTGTATAAGACCATCAGCATTTGGGTCTTGCACTTCACTTACTGATATTTATTTATATAATACAGGTTTGACTACAATTACAGCTAAAGGCACAAGCAATCTTGAAGGTGGTGCAGATCCAAATGAACCTGATCTGTGGAGGGATTCTTTTTGGACTGGCAACAACCCAACTTTCCATGTTATAAAGGGCAGCACAACCGAGCAAACGTTAATAGACGCAGGATATCTAAATGATGAAAATACTGTATATCTACCTGATACAACAGCACTAGAAACAGCTATATCAGAAGCAGAGGCAATAGAGACAGATAAATATACTGATGAATCAGTTTCTGCATTTACAGAAACATTGGAAAACGCAAAGGCACTTTTAGATAATATGAATGCAACCCAAGATGAGGTTGACAGTGCAGTAAAGGCAATAAATGATGCTAAAAATGCACTAGAGGAAAAGAAGGACGAGCCGTCAAAGCCGTCCGAATCCGACCCATCAACCCCATCAGACAGTTCTGACCCAACAACTCCAACAAAGCCGACAAGTCCAACAAGTCCAACAGGCGGTAATGTTAAAAAGACAACTTCACCGGCTCAAAAGGCTTCAGAGGCTAAGGCTGCTGCTGAAAAGGCAATTAAACAAGCTAAAATCGTAAGCCTTACAGCTAAAGCCAAAGGCAAGAAGAAGATAACAGTATCTTGGAAGAAGGTTGCAAAAGCAGCAGGCTACGAGGTACAGGCGTCCACTAAGAAGAACTTCAAGAAGAACGTAGTCAATAAGGCGACTACCAAGAACAAGGTTGTTTTCAAGAAGCTAAAGAGCAAGAAGAAATACTTTGTAAGGGTGAGGGCGTATACGACTTACAAGGACGCAAAGGGCAAGACGCAGAAGGTGTATGGTAAGTGGTTTAAGAGTAAGAAGAAGGTAAAAGTTAAGTAGATAAAAAATGGCGTTCAGGTCAATAATACGACCTGAACGCTTTTGTCTTGTATATTCAATTGTCAATTATCAATTGATAAGCCTGCCGTTGCGCTAACTTTAACATTTTACGAATTTCCCAAAGGCAGAGAGCCACCGCCGGCTCGGCGGTCTTGCCTCTAGTAACAACGCAGAAGATTAATATACTATTATTTAATTTAGGGGTTGCAATTGTAATAATTTTTTGGTACAATAATAAAAGTAAACGATTCAAATAATATTTTGGAACGTATAATTAAATCAAGACAATAAAATTGGAGGATAAATTTATGGTATCAGCTGGAGATTTCAGAAATGGAATGACTTTTGAAGAAGACGGTAATGTAATGCAGATTGTTGAGTTCCAACACGTTAAGCCTGGTAAGGGTGCTGCCTTTGTAAGAGCAAAGGTTAGAAATGTTATTACAGGCTCTGTTGTTGAAAAGACTTACAATCCTACTGCTAAGTTCCCGACAGCATTTGTTGAGAGAAAGGATATGGAGTATTCATATACAGATGGCGATTTGTATTATTTTATGGATCCTGAGACATATGAACAGCTTCCTATAAACCCATCTGAACTTGGGGATAATTTTAAGTTTGTTAAAGAGCAGATGATTTGTAAGGTTCTTTCATATAAGGGAACTGTATTCGGTGTTGAACCGCCAAACTTTGTAGAGCTTGAGGTTACTGCAACTGATCCCGGATTCAAGGGTGATACGGCTACAAACGCTACTAAGCCTGCAACCTTAGAGACTGGTGCAGAGATTAAAGTTCCGCTGTTTATTGAGATCGGTGATATGATAAGAATTGATACAAGAACAGGCGAATATATGGAAAGAGCATAGCGTGATTTTTTACTTGTGTTTTTAAGCCTTTGTCGCAAAAATTATAGCTGCAATTCCGTTACCGGAACCGCCTTAAATTCCGTAGTGAATGTATGTGAACAAGATAGAAATCATAATTTAAAAAATATAAAATAAGTTTCAGGGGGTGGTGAAATTCCACACCGGTGGTCAAAGTCCACGAACAGAGTTATCTCTGCCGATTTGGTGAAATTCCAAAACCGACGGTTAAAGTCCGGATGGAAGAAACGACAGCATTTTTGTATATTAAGCAAAAATATTACCTCTGAGCATTTTGTTCAGAGGTTTTTTACTGGTGTTTTTTCCAAATGATTTTAGGAAATTATCTGAGGTTATTCTTAGGTGATAATATTTTATATATAGAAAGGAACGACTTAGTTATGTCAAACACAAGAAACAACAATTTAAAAAAGCTTTCGGTATTGGGCTTGTTTATTGCGTTGGGGTACATATGTCTTTTTGTATTTCGTTTTAGAGTACAGTTTTTGACGCTTGATTTTAAGGATGTCTTTATCACTCTTGCAGGCTTTATTTACGGACCTATTGCAGCGGTCACAGTTGCGTTTATTGAAGCGCTGCTTGAACTTGTTACTGTTTCAAGCACTGGCTTTTGGGGTGCGATAATGAATTTTGCCGGAAGCGCCACATTTGCAGTAACCGCTTCTTTGATTTATAAATACAATAAAAGCTTTAAAGGTGCAGTTGTAGCCCTTGTTTCTGCGGTATTTTCAACAACAGCAGTAATGATGCTGGCAAACCTGATAATTACTCCTATATATACTCATACTGATATAAAAACAGTTGCAAATATGATTTTACCATTATTGCTTCCGTTTAATCTTATTAAAAGTGTACTTAATGCAGTATTAACATTTGTACTTTATAAACCTGTTTCTCAGGCTCTGAGGTCAATGAATATCCTGCCGAAATCAGAAAGCAAGTTTGCCTTTAACAAACGCACGGTCTGCGGGATTATTGCAGCTTGTATAATTTTGATAGTCTCAATTGCACTAATGATAGTATTGCTCGGCGGAGATTTTGAAATTGTAAAGCAAAGCTAAGTAACATAATTTATATTCATATATAATCACGTTTCGTATCTGCGGAGCGTGTATTTTTTCTGTGTTTAATAAAAAATCACGCACCGGTAAGTGCGTGAAGTGAAAAACTTATTTATGTTCAATTTCATTCGCCTCTTCAATGCTCGGAATATCAAGCTTGTAAAGCTCTTCAATAGTAAGAGGCTTTTTATTATGCTTGGTTTTATAGAGATGTTCAATATCGCTTTTATAATAATTCGTTGAAACGGGGAGTTTTTTTCTTTTTAGTTTTTTCTCAACCGAGTCTCTGGAAAGGCTGTATATTACCGCAAATGTAGGAACAGATAAAATCATTCCCACAAAGCCTAACAGTCCACCGCCGACTAACAGCGAAATCAATACCCATATTGCAGGAAGTCCCGTAGAATCGCCTAAGATTTTCGGGCCTAAAATATTTCCGTCAAACTGTTGAAGCAAAACAACAAAAATTATAAATGGAATAAGCTTTCTGGGATCGACGAGGAGTACAAGAATTCCTGTCGGTATCGCACCGATAAAAGGACCGAAAAACGGTATTACATTAGTTATACCGATTATAACGGCAATCATCACAGCGTAAGGAATTTTCAGAATAAGCAGAAACGGAGTTGCTATCAATCCGATAATCAACGAGTCTAAAACTTTTCCTGTGATAAAGCCCCCGAAAACGGTGTGGCTCTTTTTGGCAATTTCAAAAATCCTTTCACATTTTTTTCTTGAAAAGGTTGCAAGAAGTATTTTCTTTATCTGAGCAAGAAGATTATCCTTGCTGATAAGGAAGTAGACCGAAACGATAACGCCGATAACAAAGTCCTTTAAAAATCCTAATACACCCCAAGCCCCTGAGATAAGGTTATTGAGCATTGGCTCTGCTCTTTTGACTAAGTCTTCTGCATTGGTTGAATATTCGCTTATCTTATCGGAGATAAAGGAATATATTTTCGGGTGGTTAGAAAAGATTGATTTAGCATATTCCTGAAGTTTGCTGAAAAGTGTAGACATATTTGAGAAAATTTCCGATACGCTGTTTAATAAAGCAGGAATGATTATTGACATTACACCTATTATAAATGCTATGAACAAAAGCTCAACAGCTGTTACAGAAATAGCAACAGAGAGCTTCGGCATGTGTCTTTTTTTGAAACACCGTGTATTTAAAAAATTATTTATTCCCACAGCGATAGGATTTAATATATATGCAATTGTAAAGCCCCAGATAACAGGCATAAGAATATCAGCAATCGTACCGAGCACTCTCAGAATGGTTGAAAATTTAAACACTGCCACTACCATTGCAAAACCAATTGCCAAAACGATAAGGACATATGCGGCTATTGTATTATATTTTTTATTAGAATATAGTTTCAATGAAATTCCTCCGTAATATCGAATGAAAATATAATTCGTTAATTAAATTATACAACAAAGGATATAAAAAATCCATAGTTTTAAAGAATAATTTTTCATATTTTAGATTTAGAAACCTTTAAAATTTAGCGGATATATGTTATACTAATACTATATAACAAAATGAATACTGTTTTGCATATAGATTCAGGAGGTTTAATAAGCTAAATGAGCAATGAGGTTTATATAAATTTAAAAAGACAAGCTTTGGAAAAATATTTCAAGAAGATGAACCCCGAGCAGAGAAAAGCAATTTTCAAAATAAAAGGACCGGTTTTGATACTAGCTGGAGCAGGAAGCGGAAAAACCACTGTTTTAGTTAATCGCATAGCTAATATGATTTATTTCGGCGATGCGTATAACAGAGACGAGACGCTATTCACAGATGAAGAAGCTGAGTTTCTAAAGCGTTATGCAGAAGGTTTGGAGAATGATAGTCAACGGCTTAAGGACATAGTAGCTGTGAATACAGTCAATCCGTGGAATATTCTAGCCATAACATTTACAAACAAGGCAGCAGGAGAGCTAAAAGAGCGTATTGCAAATATGCTTGGTGAAGCAGGCGATGGACTTACTGCTGCTACATTCCATTCTGCTTGCGTCAGAATTTTAAGGCGAGAGTGTGATAAAATCGGCTTTACAAATAGCTTTACAATTTACGATAGTGACGATTCACAAAGGGTTTTGAAATCCTGCTTAAAGGAGCTTGATGTTTATGATAAGATGTTTCCGCCTAGGGCTGTTTTGTCAGAAATCTCACGCCAAAAGAATATGATGATATCTCCTTCGGAGTATGAAAAACAGAATCAGACAGATTACAGAAAATCGACTATTGCAAAGATTTTTAAGCTTTATCAGCATAAGCTTTTATCTTCAAATGCTATGGATTTTGACGACATTATCTGCCATACGGTAAGACTGTTTGAAGAAAATTCTGATGTTCTTGATCATTATCAGAATCTTTATAAATACATACTAGTGGATGAGTATCAGGATACCAATATGGTTCAGTACCGTTTTGTATCATTGCTTTCATCGAAATATAAAAACCTCTGTGTTGTCGGTGATGATGACCAGAGTATCTATAAATTCAGGGGAGCAACTATTGAGAATATTCTTTCCTTTGAAAACCAGTTTGACGATTGTGCTGTAATCAGGCTTGAACAGAATTATCGTTCAACGCAGAATATTCTGACCTGTGCAAATGAGCTCATAAAAAATAATAAGGGGCGAAAAGGCAAAAACCTCTGGACAGCAATGGGGGACGGAGATAAGGTCAATGTCTATAAGGCAAACAGCGAAAAAAACGAAGCTAAATTCGTTGCAGATACAATTCTTTCAGGAATAAAAGAGGGAAGAAAATATAACGAGTACGCTGTGCTTTACAGAATGAACGCTCAGTCCAACGCTGTTGAGCAGGCTTTTGTGCAAAGCGGAATTTCATATAAGATAATCGGCGGACAGAAGTTCTTTGATCGAAAGGAAATAAAGGATATCCTGTCTTATCTGGCGGTTATAAATAACCATAACGATATTTTGCGCTTAAGGAGAATAATCAACGAGCCGAAGCGCTCTATCGGAAAATCAACGGTAACTACCTTGGAGCAGATAACCTCTGACCTTGGGATTTCCCCGATTGAGGTTATGAAAGAAAGCAAAAGCTTAGTTCCTCTTGCGAGAAAGGCAAATGTTTTAATATCTTTGGCTCAGATGTTTGAGCATCTTGCCGAGGCTTCTCAAATTGTTTCTTTGGAGGAGCTTTTAGATGAGCTTATGGAAGTATCGGGGTATCGTGCTTTCCTGAAGGCCCAGGGAGATGAGGGCGAAATGCGTCTTGAGAACATCGAGGAGCTTAAGTCTACAATGATAAAATACACAGAAGAGACCGAAGAACCCAGCCTGTCAGGCTTTTTGGAGGAGATCTCGCTCTTTACCGACGTTGATAACCTAGAGCAAGACGGTGATTATGTTGTGATGATGACTATGCACTCATCAAAAGGTCTTGAGTTTCCTACTGTTTTTGTTGTGGGAATGGAGGAAAATATATTCCCATCTCAGAGAAGTATGGAAAGTGAGGCGGAAATTGAGGAGGAACGTCGCTTAGCTTATGTTGCAATAACCAGAGCAAAGCGTGAGCTTTATCTGACGCACAGCCATCAAAGAATACTTTTTGGAATGACAAACAGAAACCCAAAATCACGCTTCTTGAAAGAGTTGCCAGTTGATCTTATAAATGAGGAGAGCGAGGGATTGATTGAGCCGTTGGGTATGGCTGATGAATATGGAGAAACAAGCCCCAATACGAATATGCTCTATAAAAAGCAGATGGCTTTTAAGAGAAAAACTGAGACAAGGACAGAATCTGATCGGAACTTCGAGGTCGGAAACAGAGTTTTGCATAACATTTTCGGTGAGGGAACAGTTCTTTCAGCTAAAAGAATGGCTAACGATACAATGCTTGAGGTTGCCTTTGATACAAAGGGAACAAAGAAAATTATGGCTAATTTTGCGAGAATCAAAAAGCTGTAATTTTGTAATTTAACAAAAGAAATTCAGATAACACATAATTAAAATATATATAATTTACAGGAGGATTTATTATGGTAATCATTTTAAAGGACAATATTCAAGAAAAACAAATTAACGAGCTTGTAGACTGGCTTCAGTCTTTTGATGTTCAGACAAACTTAATTAACGGTTTTCACCAAAAGATCATAGGTCTTATCGGCGACACAAGCAAAATTGATATGGAGAGCATACAGGCAAAGGACATTGTAGAAGATGTTAAGCGTGTTCAGGAGCCTTACAAAAATGCTAACAGGAAGTTCCACCCTGATGATACTGTTATTGAGGTTAAGGGCAGAAAGCTGGGCGGCGATAAGCTTCAGGTTATTGCAGGACCCTGTTCTGTTGAAAGTGAAGAGCAGATTGTAACTACTGCAATCGCTTGTAAGGAAGCCGGAGCTACTATGCTCAGAGGAGGAGCTTTTAAGCCAAGAACATCGCCTTATGCGTTCCAGGGACTCGGCGCAAAGGGAATTGACCTTTTGTTACAGGCAAAGAAGATAACAGGGCTTCCTATTGTAACTGAGATTATGTCGCTTGCTCATATTGATTTATTCAGTGATGTTGATGTAATTCAGGTTGGCGCAAGAAATATGCAAAATTTTGAGCTTTTAAAAGAGCTTGGACATTCAGACAAGCCGATACTATTAAAGCGTGGTCTTGCTAACACTATGCAGGAGCTTTTGATGAGCGCTGAATACATTATGTCAGGCGGAAACAGTAAGGTAATTCTTTGTGAAAGAGGAATTCGTACCTTTGAACCAAAGACAAGAAATACTCTTGATATTTCAGCAGTACCGCTGTTAAAGCATCATTCTCATCTTCCGGTTTGTGTTGACCCAAGCCATGCTACAGGAATCGCAGCTTTAGTTGAGCCTATGTCTATTGCTGCTGTTGCCTGCGGATGTGACGCTTTGGAAATTGAGGTTCACAATGATCCTAAAAATGCTTGGAGCGACGGTGCACAGTCACTTAAACCTGAACAGTTTGTAGAAATGATGAAGAAAATCAAAGCACAGGCAGAGTTTTCAGGGAAGCCTCTTGACTGCGTAGAATAATTATATAAGTTTTTAAAGGAAAGTACATAAGTTATGAAAAAGTTTTATGTAGAGCTTAAAAAGGTAGTTGACGATTCATACTATATTGAAATAGGACACAATCTTATAGATACGCTCATTAGTGATATAAAAAACGGACTTGTGCCGACTGCTAAAAGGTATGCAGTAATCACTGACAGCAATGTAAAAGGTCTTTATGCAGATGATGTTTTGGCGAAACTTACTGATGCAGGATTGAAAGCGGATTTATTTGTATTTCCTGCGGGAGAGAAATCCAAAACCCGTGAGACCAAAGCAAAAATCGAGGACGAGATGCTGGGTTTAGGTTACCGCAGAGACTGCTGTGTAATAGCAGTCGGCGGAGGGGTCGTTACCGATCTTGCAGGTTTTATTGCAGGCACTTTCGGGCGTGGAGTACCTTTTATCAATTACGCTACAACTCTTTTGTCTGCGGCAGACGCGTCTGTTGGCGGAAAGACAGCTGTTGACACTCCTCTTGCTACAAACCTTATCGGTCTTTTCAACCAGCCCGAGAGAATTTATATCGACATAGACGCGTGGAAGACCCTACCTAAAAGAGAGCTTTCAAGCGGTCTGGCTGAAACGATTAAGCACGCTATATTAGCGGACAATGAATTCTTCTGTTATTTAGAAAATAATATTGAAAAGGTATTTGATTTTAACACCGAAGTCTGCGAACATATTGCTGAGAAAAACTGTGAAATCAAGTATCAGGTAGTTATGAAAGACGAGCGTGAAACGGGTCTTAGAGAAATTCTCAATCTTGGGCATACTGTGGGGCGTGCCATTGAAACTGTGAGCGATTACAGACTTCTTCACGGAGAGGCTGTATCTATCGGTCTGGTTGCTGAAGTGAAATTGGCAAAATCACTAGGGCTTGCAAACGATGACGATCAAAGCAGAGTTGTCAGTCTGCTTGAAAGGGCAGGACTGCCGGTTACCATTCCTGATTACATAGACAAAGGCGAGCTTGTTAAAAAACTCTATACCGATAAAAAGGTAAGAGACGGCAAGCTGAGATTTGTTATTCAGGACGGTATCGGCAAGATAAAAGAGTTCAGTAATGGTAATTACGCTAAGGAAATCGCTGAAGACGATATAGCAAAAATAATTTACAGTATGTAATACGCAACTAAAAGGGGAGTTATAATGGATATAAAAATCACACCGTCAATTTTAAAGGGTAATGTAAGAATACCTCCGTCAAAGAGCGTTGCACACAGGCTTATAATCGCAGCAGGTCTTGCTGACGGAGAGAGCGTTATATCTAATATCTATATGTCAAAGGATATTACAGCAACTATTGAGGCGATGAAAGCGTTAGGTTCTGAAATAATCGCATTAGAGGACGGGAAAGACTTATATACAGTAAAAGTCAAAGGGATTACAAAGCCTGTTGAAAATGCTGTAATTGACTGTAACGAGTCAGGTTCTACGCTGAGGTTTCTGATACCTGTTACGTCTGTTCTAGGTGTTGATACGACCTTTTTGGGCAGAGGAAGGCTTCCGCAGAGACCTATTACGCCTTACCTTACCGAGATGACCAAAAACGGGGTCAAGTTTGACTATAACAACACTATGCCGTTTTCTGTTTCGGGAAAGCTGAAAGCAGGAGAATACAAAATTGCAGGAGATATATCCTCGCAGTTTATAACAGGGCTTTTGCTGGCTTTGTCTGTTGCAGAGGGTGAAAGCAAAATAATTTTAACATCACATCTTGAATCAAGACCTTATGTTGATATAACTATTGACTGCTTAAATAAATTCGTCGCACAGATCAAGGAAACACCTAACGGTTATACAGTAAAGGGAGTGAAGACTCTTAGACCTCATAATGAAGCTGTCGAGGGAGATTATTCACAGGCGGCATTTTTCTGTGTTGCGAACAGTCTGGGCTGTGAGATAAATATCGAGGGATTAAATGAAAATAGCTTTCAAGGCGACAAAAAGATTATTGAAATATGCAATGAAATAGTGTATAATTCAGATAAAAATGAACTCAAGCCCTTTGACATCGACTGTTCGGACATACCTGACCTTGTACCTATTCTGGCGGTTTTGGGCAGTTTTTGCAAAGGTGTGTCGTACATAAGAAACGCTGCAAGGCTGAGAATTAAAGAAAGCGACCGTTTGTCGGCTATATCAAATGCTTTAAACGCAGTCGGCGGAAAGGTTAAAGAGCTTGAGGACGGGCTTGAAATCACAGGAGTTGATTACTTGACAGGCGGTGAGATCGACTCCTGCAACGACCACAGAATACCAATGGCTATGACTGTAGCGTCGGTCAAATGTAAAGGTGACATTATAATAAAAGGTGCGGAATGTGTAAGAAAATCTTATCCTGACTTTTTTGAGGTTATTAAATCTCTCGGAGGAGCTTTCGAAGTAATAGACTAGACTTTAAAAATTAAGGAGGACAAACAAATGGCATCAATTTGGAATCACAACATCAACTTATCTATTTTCGGGGAGAGCCACGGACCGGCTATCGGCGTAGTGCTTGATAATCTGCCGTCAGGCGAGCATATTGATATGAACGCTCTTATGTCGTTTATGGCAAGGCGAGCTCCGAAGAAAAACAAAACATCTACTCAAAGACGTGAGAAGGATATGCCTCAGATTATGTCGGGGCTTTATAATGATAAAACAACGGGAACGCCCCTATGTGCTTTGATTCAGAACACAGACCAGCATTCTAACGACTATTCTAACCTGTCTAAGCTTGCACGTCCCGGACATGCTGATTATACAGGTGCTGTTCGCTACGGCGGATTTAACGACGGACGCGGCGGCGGACATTTTTCGGGCAGGCTTACTGCACCTCTGTGTTTTGCAGGTGCAGTTGCAGGTCAGATCCTTGAACGCAGAGGGATTTATACGGGTGCACACATTTTAGAAATACACGGAATTAAGGATAGATCATTCGATCCTATTACCACTTCAAGAGATGAAATCAAGTCAATCAGGGAAAAGGAATTTCCAACTCTTGATGATAAACAGGGCAGGCTTATGATAAAAGATATTGAAAAGGCAGGGGAGTGTTTAGACTCTGTAGGCGGAATTGTGGAATGTATTTCTATAAATGTTCCGGCAGGAATTGGTTCGCCTATATTTGAGGGCCTGGAAAACAGCATTGCGTCATTGATTTTCGGTATTCCCGCTGTTAAGGGTGTCGAGTTCGGAGTAGGGTTCAACTGTGCCAAAATGCTTGGAAGTGAAAATAACGACGAGTTTTATGTTGACGATCACGGTCACGTTGTTACGAGAAGCAATAATCACGGAGGTGTTTTAGGCGGTATTTCTTCGGGTATGCCGGTGACGCTTAGAGTTGCATTTAAGCCTACGCCTTCAATCGCACAGCCGCAGAAAACGGTGGATTACAGTTCGCTTACAAACGAGACTATAAAAATCAAGGGCAGACACGACCCATGCGTTGTGCCACGTGCTGTTCCGTGTGTTGAAGCGGCAGTGAATATTGCACTGCTTTCGCATATGCTTGATTATCCTAACTTTTAATCTATGAAAGGTATGTCTTTTAAAGAAAGGGCATGGTGATTGTATGGATAAAAATTTTGAAAAATATCTTCAGCCGAATATGATGAATCTTCAGGACAAGTATGCGATAAAGATTCTGATTTGTTATTTCTTACGTCAGATAAACAGACCTATAACGCCTAATCAGCTTGCTGAGATAGCGACTTCTGATGGCATAGTAAATTATTTCACCTATGCAGAAACGGTTGAGGAAATGCTTAGAGATAAGATGATGAGGCTTGAAGCGGTTGACGAAGTCAACTACTATGTTTTGTCACAGGAGGCATATGAGGCGGCGAACGAATTTAAGGGGATAGTTCCAAAGAGCTTTAGGGATAAGATCATTTCGTCGGGGCTTAAGTTTTTTGCGAAGCTAAAGGACAGCAACATCATTGCGGAAGTTAAAAAGGTTGAAAAGGGAGCAGAGGTGCATTTTCTCTGTCAGGACAGCGGAGCGAATCTGATGGAATTGACTTTATTTGCTCCAGACCTTACTCAGGCTGAATATATAAAAAAGAAGGTAATGCTCAATCCTAGCGCATTTTACGGCAAGATTTTAGATTTTGTTATTGAGAACGAGGAGTATACGCCTGACCTGACAGGTTATTAACGGCGAGCCGTCGTAGGCTTTGCTGCCTTTGGGCAGTTTGTATAATGTGAATAATATGCACAACGGCAGGCTTTACTTTGATGAAATGATAACTATAATGATTGGCGAGCCGCCGTAGGTTCTGCTGTCTTTGAAAGTTTGTAAAATGAATTTGGAGGATAAATGAAGTTTATAAATATAAAAGGATTAAATGATGTATATCCTGAGAACATTGAAGGGACAAAAGTGATATTATAGTAAGCTTCCTTCATATTCAACTTACGATTTTTATGATGCAGAGAGAGTTGTTAACTGCGGAAAGAATTTTGAAGGTATGAACTGTATTTTAATCCATTATCCAGATGGAGAAGTACATCGTCCGTTTGAGTTAAAAGAGAATGTATATGTTGATGCTCCAATATATTTTAATGAATTATTGTATTTTCTTATAGTAGATTTCAATAATAAGCGAATACAAATTGTTTCGTATAATGCAAAGAACAGGTTAAAAAGCAATTTGGCAGATTTACCGCTTAGTGATGTTGAAAATTGCTATAATCTAATGCTTAAACCATCGCCAATTACACTTATTCATGAGCCGAATGATGGTTTTTTAAATATAATTTGGCCCGAAAAGAAGAAAATTAAAATAAGAGCTAATGAGATTATGATGTTTCGTGACAATGATAATTTATTTTGCTCTGATTGGTATGAAAATCCCGAATACCATGAACGAGTGATTGTGAGGGATTGGAATACCGGCGATATTAAGAAAATAATTAAGAGACAAATGAATAGGATGCCGAATGGCGATATATGGATTACATAGTTTGAATTAAATAATATTTAAAAGTTACAAAATTAGTTATTTTTTATTTCCAAAAATTTTTTAAAAAAATTTATAAAAACGCTTGACAAGGAAAAGTTGGTGTGATATAATAATCAGGCACTCTAAAAAACGGGTGCGGCAATAGCATCTT
>CANQJW010000014.1 GCA_947624345.1 uncultured Clostridia bacterium
TATATTGCTTAATATTTAATTTTACCTACCATGAGGGGTGTTTTTGTACTGTCTGCACAATTTGGGGCAGCGCAATTACCTAAATATATCAATAAAAAACTTACACTATACAGCCGAAGCCGGTTTAAAAATTGTGCTTATTACAATGGCTTATTCGAAATAAGCTCTAAGGTATCTCTTGCAATAAGAAGCTCTTCATTTGTTGGAACAAGCCATACCTGAACCTTTGAGTTAGGTGTTGACAGCTTTGTAAGAACACCTCGCTTAGAATTAGCCTCAGAATCTATTTCAATACCGAAGTATTCCATATCCTTGCAGACTCTTTCTCTCACATCGCAAGCGTTCTCTCCGATTCCTCCTGTGAAAATAATAGCGTCAAGACCGTTCATAACAGCGGCATATGAGCCGATATACTTCTTTATCTGATATATGAGCATTTCGCTTGCAAGCTGTGCTCTTTCATCGCCCTTTTCAGCAGCGGCGGTAATATCTCTGTTATCAGATGAGATACCCGAAACTCCTAAGAATCCTGACTTTTTGTTCATATAATCGCTCATCTCACTTGGTGTGAAGCCGTGCTTATCCTGAACAAATGTTACAGCAGACGGATCGACACTTCCGGTTCTTGTTCCCATAAGAACGCCGTCGAGAGGGGTGAAGCCCATTGAGGTATCAACAGATTTTCCTCCGTCAACCGCTGTGATCGACGAGCCGTTTCCTAAATGGCAGGAAACTATCTTTAAGTCTTTTATATCCTTATCCATTGCCTTCGCCAGAGCCGATGTAACAAATCTGTGAGATGTTCCGTGGAAGCCATATTTTCTAACTGAATAGTTTTTATAGTCTTCATATGGAAGTCCGAACATATAAGCCTTTGGTGGCATTGTCTGATGAAATGCGGTATCGAACACAACAACCTGAGGAACATCTGCCGGAATAACCTTTTTGCAGGCTCTGAGTGCCAATGCGTGAGGGTGATTATGGACAGGCGCAAGCTCTGACAACGAGTCTATCTTATCTATAACCTCATCGGTTGCAATACAGGTTTTATTGAAAATCTCAGCCCCCTGCACAATTCTGTGTCCTACTGCTGAGATTTCAGCCATAGAGCTGATGACTGAAGCTTTTCCGCTTGTCAATACCTCAACAAGCTTTTCAAAAGCCTCTGTATGGGTAGGGAAGTCGCAATCCTCATTTATAGATCTTCCGTCAAAAGTCTTATGAGATACATGACCGTCTATACCGATACGGTCGCAGTTTCCCTTTGCAATTACCTCTTCGTTTTCCATGTCAAGAAGCTGATACTTAAGCGATGAACTTCCTGCGTTTACTACTAGAATCTTCATAATCCGTTCTCCTTTGATATATTATAGTTTTGTATACTTGACTTATACTGTTATTATATAATATAATATATTTATCAAAAATTCAAGGTTTTGGCAAACATTTTAGGAATTTTAATTTACAGGAGAACTCTTATATCAAGAGAAACATATAATGATTACTTCGATTATTTGTGAATACAATCCGTTTCATAACGGTCATAAATATCAGATAGAAAAGGCAAGAGAAAAAGGTTCTACGCATATAGTCGCAATTATGAGCGGAGATACTGTTCAGCGTGGGGATGTTGCAATTTATTCTAAGCATTACAGAGCGAGACAGGCAATACTTAACGGAGCCGATCTAGTGATAGAGCTTCCCGCACCGTTTTGTATATCCTCTGCTGAGGGCTTTGCAAAAAGCGGCGCCCATATAGCATACGCTTTAGGGAGCGACTGCCTTTGTTTTGGTTGTGAATGTGATGACATAGATATTCTCAAAAAAGCAGCGGAGCTATCCGGCAGGCTTTCTGAAGCTGAGGGGAAAAGCAAGGAATCAGAACAAGTAAAAAAGTTTTTAAAAGAGGGAAATTCATATCCTTTGGCATTATCAAAAACGGCAGAGATGCTTGAAAGCAGAGAGGTAGCAGAAGTCTTTAACGGGCCGAATAATATTCTTGCTGTTGAGTATCTGAAGGCTATCAAAGATACTGAAATAAAACCAATGCCGATTTTAAGAAAAGGTGCAGGACATAATGATGATTTATTGCACGGGAATATTGCAAGCTCTTCAAAAATCAGAGAGCTTTTAAAAAGCGGAGTGCTTGATGATAGTCTGCTCCCCTTGAAAGAGAATTACACTGAGCTTCGTGATATAAGGAATATGGAAAAAGGGATTTTGTTCAGCCTTATTAAAATGGACAAAAAGAAGCTGAGGGAAGTTCCTGATTGCAACGGTGATTTGGCAGACAGGATAGCAAAGGCACTGAAAATTTCAAAAAGCTATGATGAGCTTATCCAAAACTCAAAGACAAAGGCATTCACCTTAGCACGCTTAAGGCGGGTGATTATGTACGCTGTTTTGGGAATAAGGAGCAGTGATTTTGATCTGATGCCATATGCAAGAGTTCTGGCGTTCAACGAAAGGGGAACAGAGGTTTTGTCTAAGGCTAAAAAGCTGGGCAGAATTGATGTTTCCACATCTTTAAAGGAGCTTGAGCATAAAAGTAAAAACAACAAAAGACTTGCCGAATTAGATGCTCGGACAAGTGATTTTGCAAAAATGTGTCAGAGTGTTGCGAGCAATGAACCGAATGAGTATTCGGTGAAAATAGAGAAAATAAACATTTAATTACAGGGAGTGTAAATGATGAAATACAGAGAAATTGATTATGATTATTTTGGAAGATGTTTGGAGCTTGAGAATGATAAGTGTACAATGCTTATTATGATTGAAAAAGGGCCGAGAGTGATTTCCTTTAAGCTTAAAGGAAAAGAGAATATAATGTGCGAAGATAAATGGGAGCAGACGATTATGACAGGCGGAAAGTTTGCTGAGATGTTCGGGGACGATAAGTGGTATATCTATGGCGGTCACAGGCTTTGGGTTTCCCCTGAGCATGACCCTAAAAGCTATTATCCCGACAATAAAAAGGTAGACTATGTAATTGACGGCAACAAGGTTATCTTAACGCCTCCGCCTCAGATCGAAACGGATATGCAGTTCTCATTAGAGATTGAATTTTGTGATGAAGACGCTCGAGCAACGGTTACTCACAAAATAAAGAACATAGGAAAATCTAATATGACAATATCCCCTTGGGCGATGACTGTTGTTGATAAAAATGCTGTTTCAATTATGCCTCAGTCGGAAAAGAAGACAGGTCTTCTCTCAAACAGGAATTTCACCGTCTGGCCTTATACCGACCTGACAGACGACAGGCTTTATATAGGCAATAAGTATCTTACATTAAAGCAGGTGCCAAACGCTGAAACAAATATCAAGATTGGCTTCAACGATGATAAGGGCTGGCTTGCAAGCCTTAATAAGGGACAGCTTTTTATAAAGAGATTCCCTTACAATGAGGGGGTTGCTTATCCTGATAATAACTGTAACTGCGAGGTGTTCACAAACTTCTTTATGATGGAGATCGAGTCGCTTGGCGAGCTTAAAGAGATTACGCCTGATGAAGTGCTGACGCATATTGAATGCTGGGAGCTTATCCCTTGTGATGACACATTCGACAGAAGAGATGACAAGTCAATAGACGAGTTTGTGAAAAAATATATCGGGTAGATAATTTACTAATAATAAATTACGGAGGACTATAAATGAGATTTCGTCCGTGCATTGATATTCATAACGGCAGAGTTAAGCAGATAGTTGGCGGAAGCCTTTGCGATAGTGATACAAAGGAAAAAGGTTCAAGTGCTGATGAAAACTTTGTGTCGGAAAAAAATGCTGATTATTATGCTTTGCTTTATAAAAGTCATGATCTTCTAGGCGGGCATATTATTTTGCTCAACAAGTCGGGAACCATTGAATATAAAGAGGATTTATATCAGGCAGAGCTGGCGCTGAAAAGCTTCCCTCGGGGGCTTCAGATAGGCGGGGGGATAACCGAACGCAACGCATCAGATTTTATTGATATGGGTGCAAGCCACATAATTGTCACATCATATGTTTTCAATGACGGCAAGGTGAATTACGACAACCTCAAAGCCCTTGTTGATGCTGTCGGAAAGGACAAGATAGTGCTTGATTTGTCCTGCCGAAAGCATGAGGGGAAGTATTATATCGTTACCGACAGGTGGCAGAAATTCACGGATACAAGAGTGAATGTGCAGACCTTTTTAGAGATTTATAAATATTGCGATGAATTTTTGGTTCACGCCGTTGATGTTGAGGGTAGGGCTTCGGGGATAGATACAGAGCTTTTGGATATTCTTGCAGAATCTGCTAAGGAACTTGCTTCGATCCAGACAACAAGCAAAAATATTATTACCTATGCAGGGGGGATATCCTCTCTTGACGATGTTGCTTTGATAGAAAAAACGGGCAAGGAAAGAATTGATTTTACTATCGGTTCAGCACTGGATCTGTTCGGAGGCAGGATTAAATTTGAAGATGTTTTAAGCTATAACGGACAGGCTTGATTTTTTGCATAATTTAAGGTAAAATAAATTTAGGAAAATAGTACGCAGGGAGGACAGTGTGAAAAATACTCTTTCACACGCGTATTACGAGCCGTAACAGGTTCAAATTCCGATGAAGGGAGGGCCTTTGCATAGCAAAGGCGAGATTAAAATGCAAAGTTTTTTTCAGAATATTTGGGTTAAACGAGTTGTTTCACTAATAAATCTGGCTTATGTTGCTGTTATTGCGATCATGACATATGCGACATTTTTATATCAGCTTGAATTTAAACAGGGGGCAGAGCTTTCTTTCTTAGTCGGATATGTGATAGTTAATGCGGTATTTCTGACGCTTATGATCTTGACAAAGGATATGTTTATCACAAAGGTTGTAGGAATTCTGCTTCCGCCGATCGTATTTTTGTTTGTGATATTTAATCTGGGTGACTGGGTGTTGATTATTCCGCCGTTTATTGTTGCGATCGTTATATTCTTTGCAGCATCTAACTATGAAACCTTAAAGGTCATTCTGGGAACGGTTTATTTGCTTGTGTATGTTCTCGGACTTATTGTGTTTTTTGTTATCCACTTCCTGTTCGGGGGTTCTAATGTTGAAACAAGGTTGGATTCAAATCTTGCTAACTACCCGGAGGTTTATGCTATCTATGAAGAACAGATTGACGCTATCAACAGGGTTAATTTCAAGACAACCGCCAATACCGGAAGTGATAAGGATTTCGAACAGGACGCTAACGGAAACTATATAGATAACACAATCTCACCTGACGGAAAATTGCAGTTTTATGTTGCCGATGTTCAGGACAATAATGTCGGAAAGGTTGCGCTTTATGTTATTCCATACGGTCAGGATAAGAATTTTAGGTTTTTCAGCTTAAAACAAAAGGGAATTAAGAAAACGGTTTATAATTTTGAGCGTGGCGAGGTTCCGCTGGTTGCATGGAAGGACAACGAAACGATCGAATATCAGGCAAAGGGCAGCTCAAAGATTGAGGAAACCTATGTCGTTCTGCCTGAAAAGAACTACTTTGAATTTTTGGGAATAAGCTAACCGGCATGACTCCGGTTGTTCTGCCTGCTTTGGAAAACTATTCATAGTTTGCTAAACGGCGGGTTTTAAATAGCGGTGATTATACAAAAAGAGCGTTCAGAAAATGAACGCTCTTTCCTTTATATTGCAGGTTATTTTACAAGTCCCCATATATCTCTTGCATAATCTTCAACCGCTCTGTCAGCAGAGAAAATTCCTGCACAAGCGATATTTTTAAGCGACATCTTTTGCCACTTTATCTGATCCTTATAGCACTCAGAAGCATAAGCCTGAGCCCTTTGATAATCCTCAAAGTCGGCAAGCACCATATATGGATCGCTTTGTTTAAGCGAGTTAGCAACCTCTTCAAAGGTGTTACCATTCACACCGCCATATAGCTTATCAATTGATGCACGGATAACGCCGTTTTCGTTGTAATATTTTTCAGGATTGTATGATGACTTTCTTGCGGTCACTTCATCTGAACTCATACCAAAGGTTATGATGTTTTCCTTTCCTACCTGCTCACAAATCTCAACATTAGCACCGTCCATAGTTCCTAAGGTTACAGCACCGTTAAGCATTAGCTTCATATTTCCTGTTCCGGATGCCTCTGTTCCTGCAAGAGAAATCTGCTCTGAAATCTCAGCGGCAGGCATAAGCATCTCTGAAAGTGTAACGCAATAGTCCTCTAGGAATATTACAGACAGCTTATCACTTATCTGAGGATTTTTCTTGAGCTCTTCGCCGATTGACCAGATAAGCTTGATTATCTGCTTAGCAAGATAATATCCGGGTGCTGCTTTTGCGGCAAAGATATAAGTCTTCGGAACAAAGTCAGCGTTTGGATTTTCAAGCAGATAGTTATACTGAGCAATGATATTTAGAGCGTTCAGGTGCTGTCTTTTATATTCGTGCAGACGCTTTACCTGAACATCAAAGATAGAATCGGTGTTGAGAGCTATGCCATATCTGCTCTTTACATATTTTGCGAAGTTGTCTTTGTTTTGCTTTTTGATTTGTGCAAGACGGTCTAAAACTTCCTTGTCGTCCTTGAAAACCTCAAGCTTTTTGAGCATTGCACCGTCTTTTAGAAAATCTCCGCCGATTTTTTCATCGAGAAGCTTGGTCAGTCCCGGATTTGACTGATAAAGCCATCTTCTGTATGCAATACCGTTTGTGACATTCTTGAACTTATTAGGACAGTCAACATATTCATCGTGGAAAACTGTGTTCTTAACGATTTCCGAGTGAATCTTAGAAACTCCGTTTACGCTGTGAGAAGCGTGAACGCAGAGGTTTGCCATCTTAACAAGATTGTTATTGATAATCGACATACGAGTGACAAGAGCTTCGTCATCATATCTGTCCATAAGGTCTCTGCAATATCTTTCGTTTATCTCAACAATAATTGAGAAGATACGAGGCGTAACCTGCCTGAGAAGATTGCAGTCCCATTTTTCCAAAGCTTCTGCCATTACAGTGTGATTAGTGTATGCAAATGTATTTGTCACAATATGCCAAGCCTTGTTCCATGAGAATCCGCAGTCATCAAGCATAATTCTCATAAGCTCTGGAATAGCAAGGGTAGGGTGAGTGTCGTTTATGTGAATAGCAACCTTTTCGTGCAGATTGTCAAGAGTTCCATAGGTTCTCATATGTCTGTCAACGATATCTGCAATTGAAGCCGCACACATAAAATACTGCTGTCTGAGCCTTAGAGATTTTCCCTCTGCGTGGTTATCGTTAGGATAAAGCACCTTTGAAATAGCCTGTGCAATAGCATTTTGTCCAAGAGCCTTTCCGTAATCACCGCTGTTGAACATTCCCATATCGAAAGACGGACTTTCAGCTCGCCATAATCTAAGTCTTGAAACTGAATCGCTGTCATATCCCGAAACATATAAGTCATACGGAACAGCCAAAACCGTTGTATAATTTTCGTGAGTTACCCAGTGATACTGGTTTTCCCAGTATTCCTTTAAGTCGCCGTCGAAATGTATTTCAACCTGTCTGTTGTTTCTTCTCACGAGCCAGCAGTTTCCGCCGGGAAGCCAGTTGTCGGGAAGCTCTGTCTGCCAGCCGTCCTCAAGCTTTTGCTTGAAGATGCCGTATTCATAACAGATTGAATATCCCGTTGCGGCATAGCCTTGTGTTGCAAGTCCGTCGAGATAGCAGGCGGCAAGGCGGCCTAAGCCTCCGTTTCCAAGACCGGCGTCAGGCTCACATTCAAAAAGCCTGTTTATATTAACGCCGAAGTCTTTCATTACATCGGTTGCCTCGTTGATAATATCAAGGTTATAAAGAGAGGTTTTGAGAGATCTTCCCATTAAAAATTCCATTGATAAATAGTAAACTTGTTTTTTGCCTTCAGAGTTTACCTTGGTTGTGAACTTTTTATGCTTTTTCTGCAAAAGCTCTACAACGATTTTTGAAAGAGTTTCGTAAAAAACCTGGTCAGATACTTCATCAGGTTTTGTGTCAAATTCTTTGTCGATAATATTCAGAATCTTCTCTTTTAATTCGCTCTTTGTGATAAGAGCGTTTTTGCTTGCTTTTTTTGAAGCTGATGAAGATTTTGTTTTTTTTGCAGAAGTTGTCTTCTTCGCAGATTGATTAGTTGATGCCATTGATAATGCCGTCCTTTCAGAAATAAAAACATTGTTATAATCAAAGATTATACAGTAAAATTGACTAATTGTCAAGGAGATTTTTTATACAATATGCCAAAAACTATGACTTTTTTACTTAGATACTAAAATATATTATTTCCGATTCTGGCTTTTTTAATATGATTTTTAAAATTCTTTTTAGGTTACTGTCATATTAAAATTTTAAAAAACACTGGTAAAAAAATTTTTATTGATAAGTTGTACTCAAATGTGCAACTTTTTTGTTTTTTAAGGGGGTATATGAAAGGACAAAAGGTTCTTTCAATTCTCAGGTCAGGAGAAAATTATATACGAAAGGAGAACAGATGTGAGAAAATTTTCGGACAGAAAAATCTGTTCAATGCCTGCAATCGAGCTTGCGAAGCTTGCTGTTGGCAGAATGCTTTTTTCAGACAAAAGCGAAGCGATCGGGCTTTCTTTGAGTGATAGCGGAGAAGTGAATGTTAAACCTTTAAATGGCTACGATCTGCTTGCGATTTCGGATATTAAGAGAAACAAAGATGGAAGTGTTGATATAAAGCTGTTTGATATGATCAAAGCGGCGGAGCTTATGTTTGAGATCGGCAAGGAGGAAATGGGCAAGGAGGAAACCGGTGCAGATTTTCTTGAAGGCTTTTTGAAATCGGCAAGGCAGCTGAGCTCATCTCAAGAGAATGAAAAAGAAAATGCTGAGCAATCTGAAAACTTCCCATATGATGAGGAGGAGAAGGAAGATTAAAAACACAGCTTATAAAAAGTATTCCAAAAAGCAGATGCAGGTAATGACTTGGTGGGCGGACGACCGCTTCAAGGATAAAGATGTTATTATCTGCGACGGAGCTGTAAGAAGCGGTAAGACGACCTGTATGGCATTTTCTTTTGTTACTTGGGCTATGACCGAGTTCTCAGGACGGACTTTCGGATTATGCGGAAAAACAATTACCTCCCTCAAACGTAATCTGGCAGAGCCGCTCAAAGAAATGCTCAGTCACACAGGGCTAAAAGTAAGGGAAAATTCAACAAAGAACTTTCTTGAAGTATCAAACGGAAAGTATAGAAACAGGTTTTATTATTTTGGCGGAAAGGACGAAAGCTCAGCGTCTCTTATTCAGGGAATAACGCTGGCAGGAGTTTTGCTTGACGAGGTTGCTCTTATGCCGAGGTCTTTTGTTGAGCAGGCAATCGCAAGATGCTCTGTTACAAATTCAAAGCTTTGGTTTAACTGTAATCCTGATAACCCCTATCATTGGTTCAAGAAAGAGTGGATAGATAAGTGTGATGATAAAAACGGACTTTATATAAAATTCACTCTGGACGACAATCCTTCACTTAGCAAGCAGGTTATAAAGCGTTATCACAGTCTTTATTCGGGAGCGTTTTACGAGCGTTTTGTTCTGGGAAACTGGTCAAGCGTTTATGGCTGCGTTTATCCTATGTTCAACCCCGAAGTTCATACCTTTGTGAATCCGCCCGAAAATATAGAGAGATATGTCGTGTCCTGCGACTATGGAACGGTTAATCCCTCATCGTTCGGGCTTTGGGGATATTCAGACGGGGTTTGGTACCGCTTAAAGGAATACTATTATAATTCCCGTATTGAGGGTGTACAGCGTACTGATGAGGAGCATTATAAGGGCTTGGCTGAGCTTTGTGCTGACTGTACAATCAAGCCTGAGGCGGTCGTATGCGATCCGTCGGCTGCATCATTTATTGAGTGTATAAGGCGGCACGGAGCGTTTAATGTTATTCCTGCGAAAAATGATGTTTTAAGCGGAATACGCAAGGTGAGCGACGCTATAACCGATGGGAAAATAAAAATATCAAAGGCTTGCGTTGACACCTTAAGAGAGTTTACTCTTTATCGCTGGGACGAAAAAAGCGGAGCGGACTCTCCCCAAAAGGAAAATGACCACGCAATGGACGATATAAGATATTTTGTTTCTGCTTTTGTATATGCGTCAGGTGACGATTTCTTTGTAATGTCACTTGACAGAGAGTAAAGAGCTGAAGCTTTAATTTCTAAGAAAGGATTACAGTGTGGAAGGTTTTTTCACACAGGTTTGCGCTTAATATTTATAGCACAATCAAAAACAATTAGTAATATGAAACTAAAATTTAAAGAGAAAGAAACAAAAACAGCAAGGTTTGAGCCTATTGCTTCTTCGGCAGAAAGAGTGAACGGAAAGGAAATCTTTCGGCTGGCACCGACAGCACACGCCTTTGAACAGGATTTTTACGAAACGCTGAGAAGTCAGGTTCCGATACTAGACGCTTGTATTGGTAAAATCGTAAGGCTTGTAGGCGGATTTAAGCTTGTTTGCGAGGACGAGAGATATCAAAGTGAGCTTGAAGAGTTTATGGATACCATTCCTGTAGGAATTTCAGGCTCTTCACTTAATACCTTTATGGATATTCACCTAGATCAGCTTTTGACATACGGAAAGGCAATTGGAGAGATTTTGATTGATCCTAAGACAAAGCAGGTGTGCGGAATCTATAATGCCGATCCAACCAGTTTTGAGATCAAGGAGGGCGTAACCCCTTGCGACAGGCGTATTTACGCAATAAACGGAGCAAATGACAGGCTTATTGAATATCCCGAAAGGGTGCTTTATTCAGCACTGAACCCGAACCCTAAAAACCCTAACGGAGTTTCGATATTCAGAGGACTTCCCAGCTTAGCAGGAATACTTATGAAAGTTTATGACTGCATAGGACAGAACTTTGACCGAATAGGAAACATAAGATATGCGGTAACATATAAGCCGTCGGGTGAAAGCGATAAGGCTTTTGCTAAAGAGCGTGCAATGCAGATCGCTAAAGAGTGGTCGGATGGAATGAACGCATCTAGATCCGGAATAGTCAAGGACTTCGTTGCAGTAGGAGATGTTGAAATAAAGGTTATCGGCGCTGATAACCAGATTATTGATACTGAAGTTCCTGTTAGACAGCTTTTAGAGCAGATGATCTCAAAGCTTGCCATTCCGCCTTTTTTGCTGGGACTTAACTGGTCAACAACCGAGAGAATGAGTCAGCAGCAGTGCGATATTCTGACAAGCGAGCTTGAATATTTCCGCAGATTACTGACACCGGTCATTCGAAGAATATGCGAAACTCATATTCATCTTTTAGGTTCAGACAGCCGAGTGTTCGTCGAGTGGGATAATATCAATCTTCAGGATGAATCTGAACTGGCAAAAGCAAGGCTTTATAACGCTCAGGCAGAGGCGATTGAAATCGAGAACGAAAGGAGAAAAGCAAATGACGGAGAAATCAGCGAAGCTGAGTAATTCAGATGATTTTGAAATAAACGATGAGATTATGGAAAGAATCAACGTCTATGCAAGAAAAAAGCTTACTCCGGAAGAGGTTTATGCTTTTCCCGTTATCCTTTGTGACAACGACGTCGATCGGGATTACGAACGATTTTCAGTGAAGTCTTTAGAAACTTTGGCGGAAATGTTTATAGGTAAAACAGGTATATTTGACCATAATCCAAAGGGTGAAAATCAGACAGCAAGAATCTTTGACACCGAGGTTAAAACAGATAAAAGTAAAAAGACATCAAACGGCGAGGATTATACTTATCTGCTTGCAAAAGCTTATATGCTTAAAAATCAAAAAACACAGGACTTAATATCCGAGATTGAGGCCGGAATAAAGAAAGAGGTTTCTATAAGCTGTAAAGTTGACAGCGAGATATGTTCTGTATGCGGAGCGGATAAGCGTGTTAAGTCGTGTGCGCATATAAAGGGAAGAGCCTACGGTAAAAAGGTTTGTCATATGATTCTTGAGCATCCGTCTGACGCTTATGAATGGTCATTCGTTGCGATTCCGGCACAGCTTAATGCAGGCGTTTCAAAAAACTTTTCAGAATTATCAAATGCTGAAAAATTAAATTCAAGTAAGAAAAAAATTTGCAAATCAAATGAAATACTGTTAAAGGAAATAGAACATAAGGACGATATAATTTCAATGCTTTATGACGAGTTAAGACGCGATGTTATAGCAATGAAGTATATATGCGATCCTTTAACGGTTAGAGAAGATTTTGAGAAAACTATTTCTGTTCTTGACTGCGAAAAGCTTTTGGAGTTTAAAAAAACACTTTTCGAAAAAACTCAGAATAAAAGTCTTTTTACGCCTCAGCTTTGGACGAAAAAAGACGGTAAATATTCACAAAGCATACAAAAAAATTTAGAAAACAATCAATATAAAATAGCTGAATAGCTTTTAAAAAGGAGAAAAATTATATGTATAAAGATATTAAATTGGAAAAAGGACTTTACAACATTACAGGAAAAAGCTTTACAAAGGCTTTAACCGATCTAGACCCTGACGAAAACTACAAGGATACTGAATTAGCAGGTCTTGATGCTTTCGAGCGTCAGCTCAAGAGATTTGATATCAAGGTTAATGGAGAAAACTGCGACCGAGTTGAAAAATTCTTTCTGTCAACCGAATCGGCAGTTTTGTTCCCTGAGTTCGTAAGAAGATGTATCAAAGAGGGTATGGACAAAGCGTCTATTTTATCTGAGGTTGTGGCTGCAACCACTTGGACGGACGAGCTTACATATCGTGGACTGACTGTTAAAAAATCAGGAACTGACGCCGCAGTTTCTGAAGGCGGTACAGTGCCTAGCACAACTGTAAGACTGACAGCATCAGGAATTAATCTTTCTAAATTTGCAAGAAGTCTTTCCTGCTCATACGAATCAATAAGAAAGCACAGAATAGAAACCTTTGCGGTAATCCTGAAGGATCTCGGTGCACAGATTTCAAGAGCGGTTAATAAGCTGGCAACAAGTGTTCTTAGCAGTGGAGCTTCTACACAGTCGCTCAACGGGGATACTCTCACTTACGCTGATTTAGCAGAATTCTGGGCAGCAATGAAGGCATATGATATGACGACAATGCTTTGCTCACCAACCGATATGGCTAAGATTCTTGCATTTGAGGAAATGAAGTACTGCGTATCTGATTATATGACAAGCGGTATGGTTAAGACTCCTTATGGCGTAACGCTCGTTAAGTGTCCTGATATTGACGAGGGTACTGCAATAGGCGTTGACAAGAACTGTGCTCTTGAGATGGTTTTCGGAACAGACATTATTGTTGATTTTGATAAGCTTATTTCAACTCAGTGTGACGAAATTGCTTGCTCAATTACAGTAGGATTTTCTAAGATTGCCAGCGATGCAATTAAGGTATTGTATACTATAAATTAAAATTTTGAATATGGGAGTGTTTTGAATGGATCTCAATTCAATAACTGAAATATTTAAGGCAATCTCTGAATTGCCTGACAGCGATGTACAAAATTACAGTGATACAATTGATGATGCAAGAGATTTTATAGAAAAGAGGCTTATCTCAGAGCCTAAAACATCGGCGGACATAAAAAGGTGTGAATATGCAGCAGCCTGTGTAGCTTATTATGATTATACAATTCTATCTATTATGAAGGAAAAAATAGGGCTGACTATCACTGGTTCTGCAACCCAGACATTAAATTATAATGAAAGACTTGAAGGGGCAAGAGAACTCAGAAACAATGCACTATTACGCATTTCCGATCTGACTCAGGATATGGACTTTATTTTTGCCTCTGTAATGGGATAAAAAATGTTTGATGGATTGATGAAAAATATCACATCTGTTTTTTCTGAAAATGGGATTGATATATACAATGAGTATAATGATATAGATATATTAAAGAATCATAATAAAAATATCGGGTTTTTTAGCTTTAAGGAAATCGAGAAGGTCAATAGCTACAAGAATGCTCCTGAAAAAGAATGCTTTGAATCTTTAATTACTATTGAGTGTAAAATTATTGCCAAAAAGGGAATGACAGCAGATTCATTTTCTCAGATTATAAATGATGTATATGCTGATTTTATGTTTAGTGAAGATGTAATGCCGATCTCGATAAAAGTTGAGAATTTGAAAATCAATAGCCTTTATTCTCGGTTTGAATCAAATCTTATTTTAAAATTCAGGTATTATTTTTCAATTTGATTTGAAAGTAAAAGCCTTATAATTCTTAGCTTTTGGGTTTTCACTTTTTTGATTTTTAAAAATTAACTTTGTATATCGCAAAAACATCGGGAAGGAGGATTACTCCTTAAGGAGTAGGATTTAAGTATGACAGAAAAAAATTCTAAACATACTATTTTTATGTATTTGGGTGGTTATAAGCTTTATGTCAAGGACTATAGGTTGTTCAGAAAGGCAAAAGTGTCTGAGGTATCGACTTTTTCTCAAGTAAAGGAGCTGTGTTATATGGGCTTTGAGCATTTGCAGCTTCATGTAAATGCGCTGATTGATAAAAGCAGACTTAATGAGACAATGCATATGATAAGCAGTTTTTTGAATATGAATGCACATTCCGTTACTATTGATAATTCAAGTATTGGAAATTATGTACTTACAGACTATGAGATTTGCGGCTCTAATGAAGACTATATTTATAAAGTTTCATTAACCTTGCACGCTTCCTAATAGGAATGATAATTAAAATTATGATAGAAATGACGGTGATCTAAATAAATACGGCAAAAGCAGTAATAAGAGTAATGGATTCAAGCGGAAATATATCGTTAGCAGATTTAGATAAATGCATTTTTTTCAGCATCGATAAGGAACGTTACACGCCTTATTCAAGCTTCAACGGATCTTTTATTACCTCTGATTATTATGAGGAAATTATATCAATAGAATTTTTTATCGATGACTACTTTGTTCATTATGGCTCGATTGACAAGGCTAAAATGACCTTTAAAGAAGGAAATTACAGACTTGATATAAGCTCTCGTTCCTATACACTAGCATTAGGACTCAATCAGCCGACTCCTCAGATAAACCCGTCCGTAACACTAGATAATTTATTATCAAGAAATGTTTTTCTTAATAATGTAACTTGTGAGGAAAATACCAGAGAGGTGAATTACATCTATGTTTTGGAAAACTCAACTTTGTGGGATGCTGTTGTTGCGTATTCATTGAAAGCATATGGAACATATCCGTTTGTATATCAAACAAATGAAGTGAGAGTAACAAGGCCGCAAAACAATGTGTCGAGGACATACGGAAATGAAGTATTAGAGGTTTATAATGTATCAACCTTGTCAAACCTGATATCAGATATTCACATGAAAGATACTCAGGGCAATTACGATCAATATAATCTGGATAACCCTTATGCAATCGAGAGGGATGTAATAAGGCATAAGCAGATCCCGCTTGATATGCAATGGCTGTCTAATCCGATTATTGCTCTGAGCAGCAGAATAAACTATTCTCAGCGAGGGGCAAAGCGAAAAGGAATTAAGGTTTTAGGATATTTAAGTGAAGAGCTGTTTGATGAATTCACCTATTATTTTAACAATGAAGTTATAGAGAATTGTATAATTCACAAGCTTAATATAACCGGCAAAAATAATATTGTTTATACTACTATGTATCAATACGACGATGTGTATAAGGATTTGCAGGTATAAGCCGGAGCAATATCTAAGCTAAATAATTTTGTACAAAAAAGGGAACAGATATTCCAAAAACGGAAGTCTGTTCCCTTTTGCTATTTTTGTGATCTAATTTTATTTGTCAGTGGCTTTAGGTGCACTTGCAGCCTTAACTGCATTTCTTGTACTCTTTATGCTGTTAAGGGTTGATGCTAACGACTCTTCTGTTGAAGCTAAAATGCCGTCAATCTTTTCAGACATAGCATTTCTGATATCCCTGTCCATAGCATAAGCCTGAGCTGTTATCTCAGCGGCCTGTTCCTTAGCCTGCTTCAAGATTTCCTCGTTTGAAACCAAAACCTTGGCTCTGTCCTCAGCCTTTTTAATGATAACCTCCGCCTTTTTATTCGCCTCAGTTATGATAATAGCCTTATCGTTCTGAAGCTCCTTTGCCTTTTTGATATCAGCAGGAAGGTTATACCTTATGCTGTCGATATACTCTCTCAGCTTTTCAGTGTCAACAAGAGTTTTCTTGTTGGTGAATGGCACAGTAACTGCCTTGTCCAGCAGCTCGTCCATCAGGTCTAAAATCTCATCAATCTTCATTTTTTACGCTCCTTACCTTTTAATCTTTTTTCCTTTATTTTTTAAGCATTTTACATAACACATAACACATAGATATCAGGCAAAATGCTGTATATCCCATTTATTTTGTAATTCGTCTTTTTATTATATCTAGCACACCAGACGGCACAAATTCGCTTATATCACCGCCGTAGCTTGCTATTTCCTTTACTACACTTGAGCTTAGATACATATTCTCTGCCCTTGTTGTAAGGAAAATAGTATCCGCTTTTTCATATAGCTTTTTGTTTGCAAGAGCCTGCTGAAATTCGTATTCAAAGTCGGTGACCGCTCTTAGTCCCTTTACTATCGCAATAGCACCCTTTGATTTGCAGTATTCAGCTAAAAGTCCATCGCATTTATCAACCGTTACATTAGGTAAATGCTTTGAAACAGATTTTATCATATCAATGCGTTCTTCGGCTGTAAAGCTGTATGCCTTTTGTGAATTGATAGAAACAGCAACGATAACCTCGTCAAACAGTCCCGAAGCACGCTCAATAATATCCAGATGTCCTAAGGTCACAGGGTCAAAGCTTCCCGGACATACTGCTATCTTTTTATTCATTTTTAGTCCAATCCTTAATTGATAATAAATATTTAGTCTTCATCAGAGCTTACAGAAAAATAGGTCAGAGAAATTTTTCCGTATCTCTTTGTTTTTGTCTTTTTTAGCCTGCCGTATCTGTCCTCAAGCGAGAGCTCGTTTTCATGCTCACATATAACCGTCGAATTATCAGACATAATTCTATCTAAAAGGGGAAGTGCCTTTGGGATAAGTCCCTGATGATAAGGGGGATCTAAAAGAGCAATATCAATACCTGTTTTCGCAACAGACAGATATTCAATGCTGTCCATATTCAAAACCCTTGACTGCGAATTAAATCCGCACGCTTCAATATTCTTCTTGATTATATCGACAGAGCTTTTATTCTTATCAACAAAAACACAATGCTTTGCACCTCGGCTGACAGCTTCAATACCCAACTGTCCTGAGCCTGCAAAAAGATCGAGAACTGATGCTCCCGGCAAATCAAAATGTATGCTTGAGAAAATAGCTTCCTTAACCATCTCAGTTGTAGGTCTTACATCAAGACCGTCAAGAGTGATTAACTTTTTTCCTCTTGCGATACCTGTAATAACTCTCATTATAAATCCTCTTTTTTCTCATAAGCTGACACAAATAAATTATCATCAGATATTTTGTCAGCTTTTGAATATTTTTATTATAATATATATTTTTAGTTTTGTCTATATAAATAATGCCCAAAATTGTCATTGTTTTGTTATTCATTCTATGAATAAAAACACGCTTTGAGCAAAATGCATAGCACAATATATTGTGAAAAAATCTCTTGAAATTATCAAAGGGACAGAAAATGCCTTTCCGTCCCCGTTTAATATGCTTGATTTTCCGGCTTAGTGACAGCCGTGACATTCTTCACAATTGCCAATGTCGCCAACTATAAGAGTAGGATCAACACCCTGCCTTTTGTAATAATCGGCAATAGCAGATTTCATAGCCTGTTCTGCTAATACCGAGCAGTGTAATTTGGCCGGCGGAAGTCCCTCAAGGGCCTCGACAACGGCTTTGTTTGTAAGCTTTAAAGCCTCGTCAATAGTTTTGCCTTTAATAAGCTCAGTAGCCATTGAAGAGGTAGCAATAGCCGCACCACAGCCGAATGTCTTGAACTTGACATCTCTGATAACATCACCCTCAATTTTTAAATACATCTTCATTATATCGCCGCACTTGGCATTGCCTACCTCGCCAACACCGTCAGCGTCAGCAATCTCTCCAACATTTCTCGGATTTGTAAAGTGATCCATAACCTTTTCTGAATATATCATTATCAATTACTCCTTTCGCTAAATAGTACCTGTTATTCCTTCATTTTTGCAAATGCGTTCCCACAAAGGTGACATTGAACGAAGTCGGTCAACGACTTTTGGAATAGTCTCTAAAATATAGTCTACATCTTCATCGGTTGTTTCTTCGGAAATTGAAAGACGAAGCGAGCCGTGGGCTATTTCGTGAGGAAGTCCTATCGCCAGCAGAACATGGGACGGATCAAGACTTCCTGATGTACAGGCAGAACCGCTTGATGCTAAAATTCCGAACATATCAAGCATCAACAGTAAGCTTTCGCCCTCAACACCTCTGATTGAAATGTTTACATTTCCGCAAAGGCGTTTTTCTCTGTCGCCGTTAAGCCTTGTTTCCTGAATCTTTAAAATCCCGTCAATAAGTCTGTCACGAAGCTTTGAGATTTTCTCCTGCTTCTCTTTTATATTCTGAGTGGCATCGCTTATAGCTTGTGCAAGCCCTACAATGCCGGGAAGATTTTCTGTTCCTGCTCTTTTGTTCTTTTCCTGAGCCCCGCCGTGAATAAGGTTTGGAAGTGATATTCCGCCGCGAACATATAAAGCGCCCACTCCCTTAGGGGCGTGGATCTTATGCCCTGAAAGTGATAGCATATCAATGTTTAGTGCTTTTACATCAATTTCAACATTTCCTATCGCCTGAACAGCATCTGTGTGGAAAACGACCTTCTTTTCCTTGCAAATGTCTCCGATTTCTTTGATTGGCTGAATAGTTCCTATTTCGTTATTTGCAAACATTATGGTTACTAAGCAGGTGTCCTCTCGTATTGCATTTTTAACATCTTCGGGGTTGACGAGTCCCTTTTCATCAACAGGAATATATGTTACTTCATAACCCTGTTTTTCTAAAAACTCACAGGTGTGAAGCACAGCGTGATGCTCGAATACTGATGTTATTATATGCTTCTTTCCCAATTTTGCACCATTAAGAGCCATACCTTTTATTGCCCAGTTATCAGACTCAGAACCGCCCGATGTAAAAAAAATCTCGTGCTGTTTTGCACCTATAGCTTTAGCAACGGTTTCTCTTGCTTTTAATAAAGCCTTTGCGGCATTCTGCCCGAACATATAAATGCTTGAGGCATTTCCGTATTCCTCAGTGAAATAAGGTAGTGCAGCTTCTAAAACATTTTTTGAAACCTTAGTCGTTGCAGCGTTGTCACAATATATAAACTTTTTATCCAATTTATATCAAGTCCTTTCAGTCAGATAAAGTTTAATATCAGTCTGCTTGAACATTAAAAATCCAAGTCCAAATAATTCATATAGAAATACTATATTTCTTCTATATTATATAACACTATTATTGAACATACAAGTGTTGATGTATTAACAATTTTTTAAAGTTAGCACAGAGTAACTGAATTTTACTTTAAAATTTCTGCGATTCCATAACAGCCAGCCGGTCACAGCGTTCGTTCTCATAATGACCAGCGTGACCTTTTACCCAGATGAACTTAACCTTGTGCTTTTCTAAAAGAGATAACAGCTCATCCCATAAATCCGGATTCAAAGCCTTTTTCTTGTCAGGCCTAATCCAGTTATTAGCCTTCCACTTTTTTGCCCAACCCTTCGCAACAGCGTCGATAATATATTTGCTGTCACTGGTTATTGTTACCTCACAAGGCTCTTTTAATGCAGAAAGGCCTGCAATTACAGCAGAAAGCTCCATTCGGTTGTTTGTTGTCAGAGGATGTCCGCCCGAAAGCTCCTTTTCTATCCCCTTATACCGTAGAATTACTCCATATCCGCCGGGGCCTGGGTTGCCTGAACACGCACCGTCTGTAAACATTTCAACTTTTTTCATATTATCACCGTTCAAAATTAAAAAATCAATACAGCAAATGTAAGGGTTATTATACAATATATTTTCCAAAAGTTCAAGTATAGTCAAAATCAGATTGGTGGGCAAAATGCACAAAAAATAATGGTAAAATATATTGAATTAACAGTTGATTTAGTTGCCTGACTTGTATATAATGTTATTAGGTTAAGTTGTGGTTAATTTTCAGTGAACGACTTAAAACCCGAATATACAATAAGGAGGAATCACATTGAAAAATACCAAAAGAATTGGTTCGGCAATTGTTGCCCTTTTAATGACACTTGCCATATCAGGTTGTACTACCGGTGGTGACGGCGACAGCTCGCATGTTGATAAGGTAAAGGTTAATTCAACAGATTCAGCGAAATCCATTGAAGCTATACCTGACGGTGCCCAGAAAGAGCTTATCTGGATGGGAACTTATGATCTGAATCCGGCAGATGAGAATTCAGAAAAAACTGTTGAAATGCATTTGTTTGAGGATAAGGGCGGCTCGATCAAATGGACTAAGGTTTTCGATGCAGAAAAATTTGACAAGCTGGCGGCAGCTATCACATCAGGAAAAGACGTTCCTGACATATTCCAATATGAGTGGCTTGCTTTCCCGTCTCAGGTTTTAACAGGAATGTATCAGTCGGTTGATGAGATAGTAGACTTCAATTCTGATTTGTGGAAAGATGTTAAGCCTACGGCAGATCAGTTCTCACTGAAGGGCAAGCATTATGTTGCTCCTATAACCTTCAGCGTTGGAACTCTTATGATGTATAATAAAGATATTATTGACAATGAAGGTCTTGACGATCCTTATGAGCTTTATACAAAAGATGAATGGAACTGGGATACATGGTATGATATAATGTCTTCATTCAAGGCTAATGCTTCCGGAGACGAGGAAAGATACGGTATAGCAGCTCGTTGGTTTGCACCTCAGCTTGTTCAGCAGACAGGTCAGACAATGGTTATCAATGATGACGGCGTGTTTAAAAATAATCTGAATAACCCTGATATTGAGAGAGCAGAAAATCTTCTTTATAATTTAGGTAAAGAAGGCTTGGTTGACCTGACTTATTATAATAACGCAAAAAGCTGTTTTACAGCAGGAACTACTCTGTTTTATAATATGGGTGATTGGGCTATGACCGGAACCGGCGGACCTACAGAAAGTGACAACTGGAAGGTCGTTCCTATTCCGGCTGATCCTCAGAGTAATGAAAAATATATGAGTTCAAATATGCTAGCTTATATGTGGGTAAAGGGTTCAACCGCTAAAGAGGCAGTTAAGTGCTGGTTTGAATGTTCCAGAGTGTCAAAGACTGATGAAACTTATCAACAAACTGCTAAAGAAAAGTTTTTGTCTGATAATCCGGGTTGGGATGAAGAAATGTATCAGGTTAAGGTAGATGCAAGTTCAAGCGAATACAAGCCTGTTTTTGACTTCGGATACGGAATTTCTTCTACTCTTGCTTCAGATGATTCTGCAACAGGAACAAATGCACCTATGTCTGCATTGTATGAGGACATTTTCAAGCCGGATGATAGCGGTGCTCAGAAAACCTGGACTGCTATGAAAAATATGTATAGCGGTACGATTGATTCAGAGCTGAAAAAGATAAATGAAAAGATAAAGAAATTAAAATAGCGTTTAGTGTAAAATAAATAAATAAATAATTTAATGAGCAGTTCCTGACAAAGTGGACTGCTCATTTCGTTTTATATCGGTTTTATTATTATATCAAACTGCAAAGCTCTTCGGCATAGGCGGTTTCAATAGTCTTTTTGTATATGATTTTCACGCCATGCTCTTGAAGTCTTACTGTGGAGGCATATTGATTTTCCTTGTCAAGATAATTTACCGACGCAAGAGAGAGTGATATGTTTTGATATAAATTCAATCTTTCAAGAAGCTTAAAAAGTTCTTTTTCAGCTGTTGTTCCGCCGTGATAAGCGGTGATAATTATAGAGGTAACATTGGTTAAATCAATAATTGATAAGTCCATTCCCACATAGCTGTTTAAAAGAAGAATGCCCTTTTTAAATCCGCTGAAATTTTTAAGGCTTTTGTGTTCGGGCGGGAGTGAATCTAAAGAATAAAAGTCGTTTGACAAAATCGCCGATTGAGTGATCTGATACCCCTTATGTATTATCATTTTGCCGTTGCTGTTTCGATACGGAACAAACACTCCATGTTTTGCTTTGTTATTCATAAGCTCGCTTACAGCACAGGTAAAGTTTTCAGCTCCGTTTGATGAATCATTGCTTAGAACCTTGTCGCTTGAAACAATATAAATCGGCGGAAGCTCCTCCTCGAAAATTGAGAGCATATTCGCAAAAAAGCCGAGAGTATCAGTGCCATAGGCTATTATTATGCCGTTATAATCGGCAAAGCTGTTTGACTTGAGATAATTTAATATCTGCTCCCATTCGGAAAGCTCCATATTTTCAGAAAGCTTGTTCATCAAATAAGTAAAATCAAACCGAACATTATCATTTAAATCGCTGTGGTATTTTTCAAAGTTTTTGAGAAGCATAGGCTTTTCTTCAGAAAGGCTTGGGAGAATACCGTTCTTCGTCGCAACTGAAGCTATTGTTCCGCCCGTAAATAAAAGTTTTATTTTGGTCATTATAATCACCCTGCTTTCATATGGTCTATTTTATTATGTTTAGGGCTTAATGTCAAATATTTGACAAAATATAACTATAGCGGTTATATCTCCAAAATATAAAATAATGTCAAGAAAAATTATAATTAGGTGAGACCTTTTTTTATTTTGAACGCTTAATAGATAAAGAAATAAAACCAAATAAAAGGAGAGATTTTTGTGAAAAAAGTTAAAAGATTATTCAACAGAAGAAGTAGGAGGACTACTATGAAAAGAATATCTGTTTTCCTATTAAGCGTAATAATAGGTATAACTTGTCTACTACCTATAAATGCTTTGGGTTATTCACTTAAAGGCCCAGGTAATTATAGGTTGGAATATCAAGAAGATTTATCTTCTGCTGATGATATTTATTATAATGTAAACATTGATAATATTTATTATACTATTATCTGGGATAAAAATGGTATTAATGATAATGAAGTATATATGACAGCCGCAATAGTTAAAGGTCCAACACTAAAAATTCCTGAGAGAATTAGTTTTAAAGGAAGAAGCCTTAAAGTTGAGTATATTGATATAGATGGTCCGGGAAAATGGAAGATACCATATAAGACTATTGTTATACCCAGAACAGTTAAACATGCAGATTTCTCTTCTGCAAATTTAGAGAAAGTTAGAAAAATATATGTTCCTAAAAATACTGAATTATTTGGTGTGGGTCTATCTAGTAATCCAAAACTGAAGCTTATAATGGAAAAAAACAATTTATATCACATAATGAAAAACGGTGCATTATACTCAAAAAACGGCAAAACGCTTGATTATTTGGTGAACAGAAAGAAGAAATATAATGTATCAAAAGGAACTAAAAATGTATGGATTCGCTTTGTAAACAAGATTGAAAAAGTTAATTTTCCTTCTACAGCAGAATATATCATAATTAGAAATTGCAGCGATCTAAAAAAGACAAATTTAAGTAAAATTAAAAAAATAAGAAACTTAGATATTGAAGAATGTAATAAAATAGAAAAAGTAAAGCTAAGTAACAAATTAACAAAAGTAAAGAAGTTACTCATTGAAAGTTGTAGTAATCTAAAAACGATAGATTTAGGTAGTAAAACAAAAAAAATAAAAGATATGCATTTTCGGAAATGTACAGCACTCAAAAAAGTAGTTTTACCTGAAAACTTAAATAAGATTTATGGGTGGGCATTTTTTAAGTGCATATCACTAGAGAAAATCGATATTCCAAAGAATGTTAAGAAAATTGAGTATAATGCTTTTTGTAAATGCAAAAAATTATCAAAAGTTGAGATTGAAAGCGAAGAAAAGGCGCCGGAAATAGGAGAAGCGGCTTTTGAGAGCACCGCAGATGGTATTGAATTTATTGTAAAAAATCAGACAATAGCAGATCAACTTAAAGAACAGCTAACCGGAAGTGAATGCAAAGTAAAGAACGCAAAAATCCTGATAGGTGATACAGTTGTTTATGAAAATATAAACGGGTAACGATATAAGCAGGCACAGAGATGTGTCTGCTTTTTATCTGCTGGGTATAGATTTTATGTTGAATATTAAAATATTGTGAACTTGTACTTTTACCCTTTTCAAAGGCTGGTATTTGTGATATAATACCTAATGTATTTTCTAAATTAGGAATATACAAATTTAATGCTTAGACATTCTGGAGGAAATATTTATGGTAAATGCAATCGTTGGCGCTAACTGGGGAGATGAAGGTAAAGGAAAAATTACCGATATGTTAGCAAGAGAGTCTGATATTATCATTAGATTCCAGGGCGGTGCAAATGCAGGACATACTATTGTAAATGATTACGGAAAGTTTGCATTACATACTCTACCGTCAGGCGTTTTCTATGACCATACTACCAATATTATAGGCAACGGTGTGGCTTTGAACATTCCTGTGCTTTTCCAGGAGATTGAGCAGGTTGTAAGTCAGGGCGTTCCAAGGCCTAAAATTCTTGTGTCGGACAGGGCACAGATGGTTATGCCATACCATATTTTATTTGATCAATACGAGGAAGAAAGGTTGGGCAAGTCAAGCTTCGGATCGACAAAATCGGGTATCGCACCTTTCTATTCAGATAAATACGCAAAGCTGGGCTTTCAGGTTCAGGAGCTTTTCGACGAGGACGCTCTAAGAGCACATTTAGAGAGAATTGCTCCGCAGAAGAATGTTCTGCTTGAGAATCTTTATCACAAGCCGGCGCTTGATATAGATGAACTCTTCGACACTTTGATGGAGTACAAAAAAATGGTTGAGCCATATGTTTGTGATGTTTCGCTCTATCTATCAAACGCTCTCAAAGAGGGCAAGCATATTCTTCTTGAAGGACAGCTTGGAACGCTTAAAGACCCAGACCACGGAATATATCCGATGGTTACTTCAAGTTCAACGCTCGCGGCTTACGGTGCAATAGGTGCAGGAATTTCTCCATATGAAATCACGGGGATCGTTACTGTATGTAAGGCGTATTCTTCGGCAGTCGGAGCAGGAGCGTTTGTTTCTGAGATATTCGGCGAGGAGGCTGACGAGCTAAGACGCAGAGGCGGAGACGGCGGAGAGTACGGCGCAACAACAGGTCGCCCGAGACGTATGGGCTGGTTTGACTGCGTGGCTTCAAAATACGGCTGTCGGCTTCAAGGTACAACTGAGGTTGCATTCACCGTTCTTGACGTTCTGGGATACCTTGATAAAATCCCTGTATGCGTTGGGTATGAGATAGACGGCGAGGTTACGACCGACTTTCCTGTAACGACAAAGCTTGAAAAGGCTAAGCCTGTTTATGAGGTTCTCGACGGCTGGAAGTGTGACATAAGGGGCATTAAGAATTACTCAGATTTGCCTGAAAATTGCAGGAAGTATATAGAGTTCTGCGAGGAGCATATAGGTTATCCGATAAAGATGATCTCAAACGGACCAAAGAGAGACGATATTATTATAAGATAGGTAAGTATAAAAGAAAACGGCTGGCACATTATTCTGTGTCAGCTGTTTTTTGTAGTTTTATCGATTTTGGATAAGGCTTTAAAACATTGGTCCTGTTTAAAAGATAATCAATACTTGTATTATAGTAGTCAGCGAGCTTAATTAAAACTACTGTAGGCAAATCATTTTCGCCCGTTTCATACTTGGAATATCCCGTCTGTGACATATTGAGAATTTCCGCAATTTGCTTCTGTGTGAGGTCGTGATCCTCCCGCAAATCACGTATTCTTTTGTACATATTCCTCACCTCGGAATAATTATATTATAACCTAAAATAGGGTATTGACATATAACCTGAAATAGGTTATAATACTATTATTATTTTACTATTTTTGAATATGAATGGTAAAAAATAAATATTTTTAGGAGGTCTATTATGACAAAAAGATTTTTAAATTTATTTACAGCATTAGTAATGGCGGTTAGTTTGATAGGCGTTTTGCCGGCGGTGACGGCGAGTGCGAGTGTAGGTGAGCCGATAGAAGGTTATGTTTGCACATATTTTGAAAACAGCGAAGGTACGCAGTATAAGGATACATATGATAAAAACGGAAATATAGTTTCTCGATTGTACGATGATGATATGTTATATACTTATACATATACTTATTATAATAACGGGAAAGTAAAAACGAAGTATGAAAATTGCGATAGTAATGGTTCTTGGGAAAAATATGAATATGATATAAACGGCAATGAAACATATTTTGAAGATAACTACGGTGACTGGGAAAAGTGTACATATGACATAAATGGAAATTGTACATATAGAGAATATAATATGTACGGCGATTTGAGTTGGGAAAAAAATGAATATGATTCAAACGGAAATTGTACATATTATGAAGACAGTTATGGTAATTGGACTAAAAACACCTATAATTCTAATGGACTTTGTACTTATTCTGAATACACTGACGGTTGGTCAAAGTATACCTACGATACAAGTTGGAATATGATTTTTCAAGAAAATAGTAATGGTTCTTGGGATAAATATACCTATGATACAAATGGAAATAAAACATATTATGAAGATAGTCATAGTAATTGGGAAAAATACACATACGATACAAATGGGAGAATAACATATTCTGAGGATAACTACGGTTTAAAGTATAAATATACATATGATTCAAATGGTAATATGACTTATTATGAACATTATGAGGATGATTATTTGTATTGGGAAAAAGCAACCTATGCAAAAATAGGGAGCAATGCGTCAATGGGATTGCCTGAAAAACCAAGTGATAATACAAACAATAATCCAAGCAACAACCCAAACAACAACTCAACCAAACCAAATCAAACCGTCAGTCCAATAAATAACACAAAAACAACCCCAAGCACAAACAAAGTAACCGTCCCAAAACCTGCCAAAGTAAAATCCTTAAAACTGACCGCAAAGAAAAAGAAACTTAATGTAAAATGGAAAAAGGTAAGCGGAGCGACAGGGTATGAGGTAATGTATGCTAAAAATAATAAGTTCACCAAAGGCAAGAAAACGGTTAAGGTTAAGAAAAATAAGGTAACTCTTAAAAAGCTGAAATCTAAGAAAAAGTATTTTGTAAAGGTCAGAGCATACAAGAAAGTAAAGGGGAATGTAAGTTACGGTAACTGGAGCAAGGTTGTTAAGAAAAAAGTTAAGTGATAAAAATATTAAAACGGCTGGCACATTATTCTGTGTCAGCTGTTTTTGCGCTTCTTAAAGAAAAAATTAACTTTAAAAATTTTAATATTAAAATCAAAAAAACATATAATTATTATAAGAAGTTAGAAAATTATAATATTAAATCGAAACAAAAGATAATAAGAATAAAAAATTCGGAGTAGTAATATGAAAAAATTATTAAGTATAGCTTTATCTGTTTCTATGATGTTTTCATTAGCTATCGGACTTAATATAAATGCAAAAGCAAGTGAAATATACAATATTCAGGTAAGGGGCGTATGCGATTATACCAAAGCAAATGAAATTTTAAATATTGTAAATCAGAGAAGAAGTGAAAACGGTCTAGGCGCTTTAACAATGGATACCGAATTGCTTAATGCGGCTATGGACAGGGCTATGGAGACGGGTATATACTATTCTCACACCCGTCCAAACGGAGACTCTTGTTTTACAATTTTAAGTAAAATTAACGGTGAAAATATTGCTGTAAATTATCAGTCATCGGAGTCTGTTATGACCGGCTGGATGAATTCGTCGGGTCATAGAGCTAATATTTTGAGTTCTAATTTTAAATCAATAGGCATCGGCTGTTTTAAAAGTAATTCTGTTTATTACTGGGTTCAGTCTTTTAGTAACAGAGCCGCTGAAAGTGTTCCCAATAAATCGGGAACTGTTGAAAAAACTAACACTGTCGCTATTCAAAAGTCATTAGTTACGTTATATGCTCGAACGGTTAAAAGCAGAGCGTACGCAGGTTATATGAGAGTAAATGAAACTGGATATTTTAATTATGGTATTGTCAATCAGGGCTGGAGTTCGACTTATTGTCCTGGCGTTCCAAGCGATTATAAATTTTCCTCAAGCGATACCTCTGTAATAAATATAGATTCTAATGGTAAGTTTACAGCAGTTGGTGAGGGAACAGCAAAAGTAAGCGTTCAGTTAAAAGCCGATTCTAGTAAAAGCTATAGCGAAGAAATAGCTGTCAGAAGTGATGATTCAGTGACAAATATACCTAGTAATCAAACCAAGACAACAAATAATCAAACTAAGACAACTGCTTCATATACTATCCAAACAAAAACAAAATCACCCACTAACCCAACCCATTCAACAATTTCATTTACATTCCCAACTAAGGCAACAAGACCGTCTATAAATTTATCAACAAACCCAACTAAGACAACTGAGCCATCTAAAAATCTAAACAAAATAACTTCGATAAAAGTAGCACAAGTTAAAAAACTAACCGTAAAAGCTAAGGGAAAGAAGTTGATTATAAAATGGAAAAAAGTAGATAATGCTACAGGTTATCGGGTACAGGTATCCAAAAATAAGAGGTTCAAAAAGAAGATAATATTTGATAAGTTTACGAAAAAGACTAGGGCAGTCGTCAAGGGAAAGAAGATAAAGAGAGGAAAGACATACTATGTTAGGGTGGTAGCTTATAAGAACATAAACGGCAGACAGTATTACGGTAAATGGAGTAAGGTCGTTAAAAAGAAAGTTAAGTAGATAACAAGAGCGTTCAGGTCAATAATACGACCTGAACGCTTTTATCTTGATTCTGACAATTATCCATTTATCCATTATCCATTATCCATTGTCTATTGCTAATTACCCAATGCAACGTAACCATTGTTTCGGCGGTCTTGCCTCATAACGAGAGCAAATTATTTAAGCTTTCTTTTTTTATCAATCAGATTTGTCATATAGTCAAGGCTGACATTATAGTATTTTGCTAGTATAATGATTTTGTGTAATGGAATCTCTCTAATTCCTTTTTCATATTCACTGTAAACCTGTTGTGTGGTTTTCAAAATTGCAGCGATTTCACGCTGTTTTAGGTCGTTATCTTCTCGCAAGTCACGAAGGCGCCGGTAATAATACACAAAATTTCATCTTCCTTTTTAGATGGTTTTCACAATTATATCATACACGAAATATTATGTATTGACTTTACACGAAAATTCGTGTAACATATAAATATAATTTTATTTAGGAGGACTATCTATGAAACTTAAAAAACTTTTGTCATTGCTGGCAGCGACAACAATGGCACTAACAGCAATCACGGGCGCTATAAGTGTGTCTGCGGAAACAGTTGACACAGGAAAATGCGGTGATTTAACTTGGACATTGGATTCAGACGGTGTGCTTACGTTATCGGGCGAGGGTGAAATGGCATCGCCTAATGTTGGTGCCGTACCGGCAGGAAGTATTGAATCCTATTTAGTTGACTACCCTGAGGTCTATACATACAAAAAATATAAAGACAATATTAAAAAAGTAGTGATTGAAGAAGGCGTAACATCAATAGGAATCTGTGCATTTTACAAAATGCCAAATCTTGAAACTGTTACTTTACCATCAACAATAACAGAATTTATTTCTTTTGGTGATTCTCAGAGTGGTACTGTTCGTAATTTTTCCTTTGCAGAATGTCCAAAGTTAAAAAATCTTACATTAAGCGAGGGTATGACAACTATAGGAGGTAGCGCATTTCAGGAGTGCACAGCACTTGAAAGTGTAAGTATACCGTCAACTATTATTGCTCCAAAGGATTATGCTGGAGAAGGCGGCTGGGGAGTATGGACATTTGGAAAATGCTCGTCATTAAAGGATGTAACTCTTCCGGAAGGACTAACTGTAATAGGAGCAGATGCTTTTACAGAAACAGCAATTGAAAGTGTTGTAATTCCATCAACAATACAGTTGTGGCAGTATCGAACTGAACCGAATAATACTGCATGCCATAACGATGCATTTTATGGTTGTTCAAAGCTTTCATCTGTTACATTTACAAATGGGATAAAATCAATTGTTGGTACTCCATTTAGACAGTGTCCGTTACTAAAAAAGGTAACGATACCTGCGTCTGTAACAATGATTAGTGGTGCTTTTAACGAGATGCCTAATAGTGAAACAAGACCAAGTTATAATGCATTAGAAGAAGTAGCATTTGAAGAGGATTCACAGATTACAGAAATAGGAAGTAATGCATTTCGAAACTGTGATAATTTAAAAGTTATAGAAATCCCTGAAAATGTTACTAAATTTGGAAATGATGCCTTTGGTAGTTGTACCTCAGTGGAAAAAATATATTTATATTCACAAAATGCATCTGCTAGTGGTTTACCTAAAAATGCAAGAATATACAGCTATTTTGGTTCACAAGCAAGCACACAGACTATGTTTAATGATATAGAAGAAGAAATGTCAAAAACCTATAAGGAGCTCAGCACAGCGGTAAGAGAAGCAGGAAAATACTCGGAAAAAGATTATACAGCAGAAAGCTACGGTGTTTTAAAAGCGTTGCTTGATGAAGCAGCAAAAAAAGGCAAAACATCGCACATATTAGGTATGAAATATCTTACAGAGGATATATATTCAGCAATCGAGGGTTTAGAAGAAAAGAAAGACGAGCCTTCAACCCCGTCAGATCCATCAGATCCGTCAAAGCCGTCCGAATCAGACCCGTC
>CANQJW010000015.1 GCA_947624345.1 uncultured Clostridia bacterium
GACGATACCACAAAGGTTGAAATCAGCAAAACGGCTGTAATTTCATCTGAAAATGAAACTAACATTATGAATTTCAGCGAATTTAACGATGATGAAGAAGTGCAGAATGTTTACAATTTTCTGTTAAAAATCGGGTTTGACGAGAACGAAATTGACAAAATCTATTCCGATGCGGTGAGCGGGAAAATTGACGATGAATATTTGATGCAGATTGTAAACAGCAAGTCGATTGAGCTTTTGGATCTTGCACAGCTTCTTGCAATGAAAGCGGACGGCAGGCTTGAAAAACTTGCGGAAAAGTACGGTGAATATCTTGCTTATGTGGGTGAGATAAATGCTAAAAATGAGAAAAATATTTCCGAAGAATTAATAGGAGCGGTTTTGCAGATAATCGACAAGGACGGCAACGTTGTTGATGAGTGGATAACTGGTTCTGAAAAGCATTTTATTGAGGGTGTTTTGACAGCAAATGAAACATACACTTTACACGAAGTTTCTGCTCCCGATGGATACGTTTTAGCAGATGATATAGAATTTACGGTATCTGCTGACGGCTCTGTTGACAAGGTAACCATGGTTGACGATACCACAAAGGTTCATATCAGCAAGACCGATATTACGGGCGATAAGGAACTGCCGGGCGCGAAACTCCAGATCATTGACGAAAACGGAAATGTAGTCGAAGAATGGATTTCCACAAATGAGGAACACATTATCGAGGGCAAATTGATTGCAGGTAAGGAATACACTCTTCACGAGGAAATCGCTCCTGACGGTTATGTTGTGGCAAATGACATCAGCTTTACTGTAAGTGAGGAAGGTTCTGTAGATATAGTTGTGATGAAAGACGACACTACGAAAGTCAGAATTTCAAAGCGTGACATTACCACAGATAAGGAACTTCCCGGCGCAAAGCTTCAGATCATTGACGAGAACGGAAATGTAGTCGAAGAATGGATTTCAACAAATGTTCCTCGCTTTATTGAGGGCAAGCTCGTTGCAGGAAAGACTTACACTCTGCGTGAGATCACTGCGCCGGAGGGTTATGAGATCGTCACAGATATTCAGTTTACCGTAAACGAGGACGGAACTGTTACCGAGGTCGTGATGTATGACGAGCATAAACCCGAAAAGCCCAATAAGCCTGATACTCCCGATAATGAGAACCCAAAGACGGGATACGACGCAGGGTATATCAATATCTATCTTGCAGTAATGGGCGTTTGCGTTATTGCTATGTGCCTGTCAAGATGCAAAACCAAAAATAAATCTGAAGAATAAGGAGATGTTTGTTTGAAAGGAATTAGAATTAGGAAAAGAATTTTTACGGCGGCTATGACTGCGATATTTATGGTAAATCTTTTTGCCGTGAACGCTTACGCCGCAGGAGATGTGGCAGGCGCCGTGACCAACACATGGACATCTGCGAAAACGCAGATAAAGTCGGTTGTGGATAACGTGGTGTTTCCCGTTATAGACGTGGTGCTGGCAATACTCTTGTTTGTCAAGATAGGTACTGCGTACCTCGATTACCGAAAGCACGGTCAGCTTGAATGGACGCCGATCGCCATAATTTTCGGCTGTCTGCTCTTCACGCTTACTGCGCCGCTGTATATCTGGACGATAGTAAATATTTAATAAGATCAAAAGGCGCAGGGCAATTCTCTGCGCCTAAATTACAAAAGTAGGTGAAAATTTGAAAATAGAGATCATTGGAGAACTCAGCGACGCCGAGGAAAAGGCATATATCTCCGAGCTGAAAAAGAGGCATGAGGACAAAAAGATTGCAAACGTCCGAATGACGGTTTATGATGAGTATGTGGATATTGAATACACCTATGACGATATGCCGTTTGAAAGAATACGGCGTATCACAGGCTATCTTGTCGGCAGCCTTGACCGTTTCAACGACGCCAAGAGAGCCGAAGAAAGTCAGCGTGTTAAGCACGATATGGGAGGGATCTGAATGCCATATATCCCGTTTACGGAAGAACAAAAGGTGACGGCTAATTCTGTGGATCTGGCGAGATTTCTGCATATGCGGGGTGAAAAGCTGGAGCGTGTCGGACGTGAATACAAGCTTATCTACTACGACGGCACAGGCAAGCACGACAGCATAACCATTCACGGCTCGACATGGTTTGACCACAAGAATCAGGTGGGCGGCGGTGCGATCAAGTTTATGCAGGAGTTTTACGGAATGGATTTTCAGAATGCCGTGCAGGAACTGCTTGGATATACCGTAACGCCTCTTGCGCACACGGCAGAAAGCGTTTCCATAGCAAAAGAGAAAAAGGAGTTTGAACTTCCGCCGAGAAACAAGACCATGCACAGAGTGTATGCGTATTTGATAAAGCAAAGGTTTATTGCCGCAGATGTAATCACCCACTTTGCGAAAAATCATTCGCTCTATGAGGACTCAAAACATCACAACGCTGTGTTTGTGGGATTTGACGAAAACGGCGTTGCGCGTCAGGCAAGCAAGCGAAGTACAAGCACAATGGGCAAAACCTTTCGCATTACCTGCGAAGGGTCTGACACCAAATACAGCTTTTCTCACTATGGAACATCGGGTCGGCTTTATGTGTTTGAAGCTCCGATAGATATGCTGTCGTATATATCTATGCACAAGGAAAACTGGCAGCAGCACAGCTATATCGCCATGAACGGAGTTTATGAAAATGCTGTTTTGCACGCTCTTAAAAAGCATGACAATATAGAGCATATCGTGCTGTGTACGGATAATGATGAGGGCGGCATTGACGGCGCGGAAAGGATTGAGGATATTCTTGTTGAAGAATGCTTTACCAACATTACAAGGCTTTATCCCACCCACAAGGATTGGAACGAGGATCTGAAAGCCAAAAACGGTCAGCCTGCGCTGGCGGCTGTGCCGCACAGACGAAAATACCTGTATTACGCATTTGCACAGGAGCTTAAATATTATCGCTGCCGACCAGACAGGCTCTCACAGCAGCTTATGGCAGCGTACAAAAACAACCAAATAAAATATCTTGCCGAGTATGCGCTTGCAGGCTCGGCTTTCTTTATGCGCGTTAAAGACGAACCGCAGGGTTTTCAAAAATTGCAGAAAAAGCTGGCAAAGAGCTATAGGGCGTATTCGGATAAAGGCAGAAAAACGGCAAAGCAAAGGAATTTAGCAGACAAAATGAAGGAGGTAACGCACGATCTGAAGCAGTCTGCAAGGACGTATGAGCAGTCGGTAAAAACGGCGAAAATGCTGTTTGAACTGGCTGACTGCGCTGTAAAGCTGTCCGTTGAAGATGCCATGCAGCAGGAACAGGAACAGACGGAGAGCGAGGATAACGACCTCGCTCCTGATCTTGCATATTGATAATTAACTAAACCTCGTTTAGTTTTGTCATACGGGTAGTGTAAATGCGTCCTCAGAAAGATAAGTATACAAATTATTTTTTCGGATAATAGCAAAAGGAAGAATGATATATTGAATGAAAAACAAATCTTAGTTATTGCTTTGGCGGGGATAGCCTTTGTTGCTTTTTTGGTGATTGCCAATGTTCTTGACAACAAAAGTATAAACGGAATAAAGTCAAAAAAGGTCGGTGACGGTCAGCACGGAACGGCAAGATGGGCAACGCCTGTTGAAGTGAAAAGGACTTTTTTCTCTCTGCCATTCGCACCCGATCTCTGGCGGCAAGGCAAGCATCTGCCGACTGTTCAAGGCACGATAATTGCCTGCCGTGGCGGTAAGAATACAACTGCCCTTATAGATACCGGTGATGTCCACACGCTTATGATAGGTGCAGCCGGTGTCGGTAAAACGGCATACTTTCTGTATCCGAATATTGAGCTTGCCTGCGCGTCGGGAATGAGCTTTCTGTCAACGGACACTAAGGGAGATATTGCAAGGAACTACGGCAAAATAGCCCGTGACTGCTACGGCTACAATGTTTCTGTGCTTGATCTGAGAAACCCCACAAGATCAGATGAAAACAATATCCTGCATCTTGTCAACAAGTATATGGACATTTATCTGTCAGATAAGACCGATCTTTCAGCAAAAGCAAAAGCAGAAAAATACGCTAAAATAACAGCCAAAACGATAATCAACATCGGCGGCGGAGAAAGCGTAAATTACGGTCAGAACGCTTTTTTCTACGATGCGGCGGAGGGACTCATAGCCTCCGTCATACTTCTGCTTGCACAGTTCGGCGAGAAAAACGAACGGCACATAGTGTCGGTTTTCAAGCTCATACAGGACCTTGTCGCAAAGCCGAATCCAAAGGACAAAAAGATGTACTTTCACAAACTTATGGAACGCCTGCCCTCTCAGCATAAAGCAAGATGGCTTGCAGGGGCGGCTCTGAACAGCTCAGACCAGTCTATGATGTCGGTAATGTCGACCGCGCTTTCAAGGTTAAATTCATTCCTCGACAGCGAAATGGAGCAGATACTGTGCTTCGGAACTGCGATAGATGCAGAAGCGTTCTGCCGGGAAAAGTCAGCGATCTTCATAATACTGCCGGAGGAAGATCAGTCAAAATATTTTATGGTGAGCTTGCTTATTCAGCAGCTCTACAGAGAGATACTCGTCATAGCCGATGAAAACGGCGGATCGCTTGAAAACCGAGTTATGTTCTACCTTGACGAGTTCGGCACCTTTCCGAAGATAGAGGGAGCGGAAGCGATGTTCTCGGCAGGACGTTCAAGAAAAATATCCATTGTGGCGATCATTCAAAGTTTTGCGCAATTGGAACAGAAATACGGAAAAGAGGGCATGGAGATAATAACCGACAATACTCAGCTTACCGTTTTCGGAGGGTTTGCTCCAAATTCTCAGTCGGCGGAGGTGCTGTCAAAAGCGTTGGGCGAGCAAACGATACAAAGCGGTTCGATTTCCATAGGCAGAGAAAGATCGCGATCTATCCAGATGATAGGCAGACCTCTGATGACTGTGGACGAATTGAAATCCATGCCGAAAGGACAGTTTATCGTTATGAAAACAGGAACGCACCCGATGATCTCAAAACTTAAGCTGTATTTCAAATGGGGGATAAAGTTCGGTCAGCCTTTTTTGCTTGAAGATAAGGGCGCAAGAAAGGCGGCGTATGCCGAGCGGGCGGAGCTGATGAGAGCTGTGGATATTAAGTACCCGAAAGCGGAGCCTATGTTTGAAGATATGCAATTTGATACTCTTGAAGAAACGCCGAAAACAAGAATTAGAACTATAAAAACGGAATAGGAGTGATGATTATTTGATAGTGAAAAGACGAATTTACGACCTTTCCTTGCCGCACAGAGATGTAGCTGTGTACTGTTATCTATGCGACAGAGCGGACAAAAACGGCGAATGCTTTCCATCCGCAAAGACCATAGCTATGGACTTAAGTCTTAGCAGACGGACTGTTTTCCGCGCGCTTGCCGAGCTTGAAAGGCTGGGACTTATACAGAGGATACCTCGCAGGCGCACAAGCGGCGGGGCAAGCTCGAATCTTTACAGGATAAGAGGTGACGGTGATGTTTGACTGGATCGGCGACGTGATCGACTGGATCGGCGACGGTATATCCTATGTGTGGGACAACACCATAGGCGCGGCGGCGGGAGCTGTGTCGGACGCTATATGGGACGTAATGTTCGAGTGGCTGTTTAACCTCATATACGGAGCTGTCGCCGACCTGTTTGAGTTTATCAACACATCGACCTCGGATATATTTGCGCTCTCATGGGTGCAAAGCTTCATAACCCTGTTTCACCACATCGGCTGGATGCTGTTCGTATGCGGACTTATTGTGGCGGTCTTTGATACTGCCATAGCCTACGAGTCGGGAAACGCAAACATCAAGGGGACGTGTTTGAACGTGCTGAAAGGCTTTTTTGCGGTAAATTTAATAACCGTGATACCGCAGCAGCTGTACTCGTTTTGTTCATCGCTTCAGGGCAGCTTTGCGCAGGAGCTTTTGGGCAATATGTTATCAAGTACCGGCAGCAGCGTTGCGGATTCGGGTCTTAGGGTAATAATTGCGCTTGCATCTGACGTTTCGCTGTTCAGCCTGTTCTTTATTATTCTTTTCGGCTACTGCACAGTCAAGGTGGTGTTTGCAAACATCAAGCGAGGCGGCATACTTCTCTGCCAGACGGCTGTGGGAAGTCTGTATATGTTTTCCGTTCCGAGAGGGTTTACAGACGGCTTCTACAGCTGGTGCAAGCAGGTAATTGCCACTTGTTTAACGGCATTTTTGCAGACAACAATTCTATACCTCGGACTGCTGACTTACACACAGCACGCACTTCTTGCGGTTGGAATTTGCCTGTCGGCAACTGAAGTTCCGAGGATAGCTCAGATGTTCGGACTTGATACGAGCGTAAGGCTCAACATGGTAAGCGTGAGCAGCACGGTGAGCATGGGAACGAGAATAGTCCGAGCTGCGGCTAAAAAGTAAAAGGAGCGTGGTGATTTGAGATCATATATCTACCCCGACAATCTCAGAGCTGAGGTAAAGCTGTGGTTTTGGAACATTCGGGATTTTTTAATAATATGCGGCGGAGTGATCCTGTCGGCGGTCGTATTTGCAAAGCTGTGGAACGTTATCCCCTTTGCCATGACCGCCTGTTTTGCGTTTTTGACGATACGAGCGGAGGATAACGCCATAGTAGACTATGTTTTCAATGCGGTCAAGTTTTTCTGCATATCGCAGCAGACCTACCGCTGGAAGAAGGAGTGAAATAATTGGCAAAGAAGAAAAATAGCGTTCAGGCTCTCATAGGGCTTGAATGCTTTACCGATTTCGGAGTAAAGACCGACAAGGCACAAATCGTGTTCTTTTCCGTAGAGCCGACAAATATATCTGTGCTTTCTGCAGCAAATATAGATGTGAAGATACATCATCTGATGATGGCATTTTCAATGATACCTAATTTAGAGATAATAGCGGCTGACAGCGCAGAATACTTTGACAGCAACAAGGCATATATACGCAGGCGGCTGACAGAAGAAACCAACCCTGCCGTAAGAAAGCTTCTTAATGCAGATATTGATTTTCTTGACGAGATACAAATCGGAATGTCCTCCGCAAGACAGTTTATGTTTGCGGTAAGATTCAGGCGTGAAAAGCCAGAGCAGATATTTGCAGCGGTAAACCGCATAGACAAGGTCATATCCGAGCATGGATTTATCGTTAAAAGAATGACTGTTCAGGACGTCAAAAGAACGCTTTCGATATATTTCGGAGCGTCCATATGCGGCGAAAGCATACCGGATATAGAGGGCGAGGAATACTTTGAGTTAGGAGTGAAAAAATGAGAACAAATAAACGAAAGCTTAGTGAAGAGCAGTCGGAAACCTACTGTGCAAAAGACTTTTTCGATCGGATATCGCCGGGCATAATTCGCTTTTACACAGACCACTACATCTGCGGAAACTTCTTCAAGTCGGTGTGGGCGGTAACGGAGTATCCTCCCAACACGGAAGAAACTGCGATACTTGCACATCTTGCCGACCGAAACGGAGTGACCCTGCGGATCTACAACCGCCTTGTGGACAGCATGGAGCAGCGGAAGATCGTTCAGCAGGCGATGAGGAAAAACCACATGATGACCACGACCAACGATGTTTCGGAAAGCGTGAAAGCGCAGGATAACATCAACGATGTTGTGGAGCTGATAAGCGAACTCAGAAGAAACAAAGAACCTCTTCTGCATTGCGCTGTGTTTATTGAGTTAAAGGCAAATACTGAGGATAAGCTGAAGGAATTGCAGTCGGATATTCAGATGGAACTTACACGTTCAAAAATATCCGTTGACAGACTTCTGCTTCGGCAGAAAGAAGGATTTTTATCGGTTATCCCGACAGGCAATAATGCGTTTGCAAGTCAATTTGAAAGGGTTTTGCCTGCAAGCTCGGTTGCAAATCTGTATCCGCTTAATTATTCGGGAAAGACGGACGAACACGGTTTTTATCTCGGCAGAGATAAGTACGGCAGTAATGTTCTTGTAGACTTTGATCGCAGGACGGAGGATAAGACCAATTCAAATATTCTGATACTCGGAAACAGCGGTCAGGGAAAGAGCTATCTGTTAAAGCTGCTGCTTTGCAATCAGCGTGAGGCAGGCAAGAAAATACTCGTTCTCGACCCCGAACATGAGTATGAGGACTTGTGCTGCAATCTCGGCGGAACGTACATCGACATGATGTCGGGAGAATATATGATAAATCCGCTTGAACCAAAATCATTCGGTATGGCAGAGAAAGGAGAGGACACTCCCGAAACGTTCAGAAAGGTCACAAGGCTAAGTCAGCATATATCGTATTTAAAAGATTTTTTCAGAGCATACAAGGATTTCACCGACAGCGAGATAGACACGATAGAGATAATGCTTATGAAGCTGTACGCAAGGTTTGGGATAGACGATACGACGGACTATTCAAAGCTGACAGCTGAGGATTACCCGACAATTGAGGACCTATACGACCTCACCGAGCGAGAGTTCATGATATTCGACCACGAGAAAAAATATTTGTACACCGAAGAAATATTGCAGAATATTTGTCTTGGCATACACTCTATGTGCAAGGGTGCGGAATCTAAATACTTCAATGGTCACACCAACATCGCAGGCGGCGAATTTATCTGTTTCGGCGTAAAAGGACTTATGGACACCAACAAGCGGCTGAAAGACACGCTGCTGTTCAACATTCTGTCGTATATGTCAAATCAGCTGCTGGAGGAAGGCAACACGGTCGCAGCGATAGACGAGCTTTATCTGTTCCTTTCAAACATGACGGCAATAGAATATATACGAAACGGAATGAAGCGTGTGCGAAAGAAAGAATCGTCATTCATTCTGGCAAGTCAGAACATTGAGGATTTTCTGCTGCCGGAGATAAAGGAATTTACAAAGCCGCTGTTTTCAATTCCCACGCATCATTTTCTGTTCAATCCCGGTCAGGTTTCACCGGCAGAGTATTCCGACGCCTTGCAGCTTGAAAGCTCTGAATACTCCCTGATAAAGTACCCCGAAAGAGGCACCTGCCTTTACCGCTGCGGAAATGAAAGATACCTCCTGCAAGTGATAGCTCCAAAGCACAAAGCGGCGATGTTCGGTAATGCGGGCGGGAGATAGTTTCAGGCCGCAAAAATTAAAAAGCGAGGTGAGATAAGCTGAAGCATATATTTTTGAAAATTGCGTTGGAGCTTTTGGCGACCAAGGAAAATATTAAAAAGTCCTTTGTACTTGTGTTGAGCGTGATCCTTGGATTTTTAGGACTGATGTTTTTGCCCGTAGCTGTGCTGTCAAGCATGGGAAAGATAGAGCCTCCCGATGTGGAAACGGATGTAGATACAAATAATTTTATGAACTTTCTCTCTCCCGAAGCACAGGACGAACTGTCCGCACTTGAAGCTGACGGGCAGTCCATAGAAGCGGCGATGGCGGCAGTCGGCAAGCCGAGCGAAACAATAAAGGCGCAGGTCATCTACGCCACATACTTCAAGGAGATAAAGATAAAAGATTTTAAAGTTTACGCAGAATACTTTGCAAACGCAATAGACGATGCGGACTTGCTCAACAGGCTAAACGCAGCCTACGGAACGGCGATAGACCTTGACGAATTTACCCACAGCTACACATTCATAATGAATGCAACCGTTAACGAGTATATGTTCACGGATCGGGGTATCAAGAATGCTGCCGATCTTGCAGCATGGGCGGAAAACGCATATATCTCAGGCTGGGGATTTAAGCCGGGAACATTCGGCGAAAGGGATACTTCTGACAGGCTCAGATACTGCGACAATGCGGGATTGATGTTGGGGTATCTGAATTACAATGCCGATGAAAAAGCTTTCGGAAACGATGTCAATACTCTTATCTACACCGAACAGGGTGAGATTTCGACCATGCCTGAAGTCGCAGGGATAGGCTTGTATGACGGTGAAAATCTGGGTGTGTATATTGGCAACGGTCAGGTGGTATGGTCAGACGAAACGCTTGGCTATGTCACCAAGGATTTTGTTTCAAACGGCGCATGGACAAAATGGTGTACCTTTGACGGCATAGATTATCCGCAGGAGGTGGGGGACGATATTGATGCGCTCAATGCTTCCGATGACAGCAGCGAGGACGAGAGCATCGATTAGAGCTCGGTGAGCTGCCCAAACAGGCAATCAGTGAAGAAATTTGCGAAAAGAAAAAACAGTAATGGAGATGAAATAATATGATGATATATCTTGAAAACGGCGACAAGCACATGAGCATTCGTTTTCCGCTTTCTGCCATACGGCTGCGGGATGTGCTTGATTGCATGAATGTTTTAAGCGGCACAGAAGTGAGGTGCAGGTTTCCGAGGTATGAACTCTGCGACCTGCCGGACTGTGTTTTTGAAAAATATTATACAGCAGACATCTACAAGCTGAATCTGTTTATAGATAGGTACGAACAGCTCGAGAATAGCGAGAAAGCAGCTTTCAAAAGTGTTCTGATGAGAAAGCCTGTCAGCAGCATTGATGAAATGCTTGAAATTACCTACGGTCTGGATACTGTTCCGACCTTAGCCTGCTATAGTCTCTCTGAGCTTGGCAAGACCTATGTCGAAAGCGGAATGATGCCCGAGCTGAAAGATGTTCCAAAAGAGTTCCTCAATTTTGAAAGTATCGGAAAAGCAATTGTTGAGAGCAACGAGGGCGTGTTTGTTGATGACTTCTTCTGCAAGCCAAATGAGTACAGCCGACCGAATATAGAGATCAGTATCGATGTTCCCGAAAAGGAATTTTTCCGTTTCTTTGTTGCTCCCTCGGCAAATGATATGGATAAAGCACAGTGGGTGTCACTGCCGAGAGATGAGCAGTTGATATACGATATGTCAAAGAGAACCGGTCTGCCGCTTGATGCCTTATGGTATGAAGAAATAGAATCGGCGCTGCCTACTTTTAAAGATGGCACCTACGAGGAAGATGAGTGTGTCGATGAAATAATACGACTGTCAAAGGAGCTTGCAGAGCTGCCGCATCACAAGTTCGTAAAGCTGAAAGCTATTCTTGCGGCTGAGGATATATGCGTTCTCGGCGGCATTTTTGATGCGATAGACAGCCTTGATGAATACGATCTTGACCTTATGATACAGGACGAGAGCCAGTTTGGGAAGACTTATGCTTGTAGAGTGTTTTCGACAAATTTTGATTGGAATGTCATCAAGGACTGTGATATGTATGACTTCGGACAGGCTGTGTTGAAGAAAAAGCTGGGCATGGTGACCGACTATGGTGCATTGTCGGGTCGGGGACAGAAGCTGTACACGGTGATAACATCAAGCCCGGAACAGACCGAGGAAGAAACTGAGGACGAGCATGAGGATTTAGAAATGGAGATGAGTCAATGAAGAAATCGGTAAGCATAACGATCTCGGAGGAAAAGCTGTCGGCGATCGAAATGTACCTTGAACAGAAGAACACCACGTTGTCTTCTGAACTCGACAAGCAGGTGGAGCAGATCTATTCAAAAGTAGTTCCGCAGAATGTCAGGGAGTATATCGACATGGTGAGCAAGCAGCTTAAGCGCAGACCAAAGAAGTCTGCTGAGGGTGAGGACAGCTCCAAGCTGTAACTCGCCTCGTATCGCACCACAATGCGCCGTGTGCGATTTTCAGAGCCGAGGTCGGGAAACGATACCCCACAGACCGTCTCGGCGGTTTGTGGGCGTTTCTCGCAGAATTTGGATAAGAGCAAGGAGAGCGGGTTTTGAGGGGTGTCCGCCTTGGAAACGTTCGGAGTTTTGTGGTTCTGCGCAGCAGAATCGAGGTCGGCGACCTCGAAACAAAACTCGCAGGCGGACAAATGAAAGTATAAGTCATAACAAATGGCGAGTCCGCCTTGTGCCGGTTAAAGTTTTGGCGTCAAAGCCGCCAAAACGGTCACATCGGACGAGCAAAGCTCGCCGATTTTGCGAGGTTTTACAAGCTTTGATAAAATGGAGTCAAAAAAGGAGGTTTCCGAAAATCATGGGGTCAAAGTTACAAAAGGAAAAGAAAAATGCCGATATTGCAGAAGAAAACGATGGCGTCACAGCAGAAAAGATCAAGTTCCCGTTGTATGTATTTCCCGAGACTATGAAAACGGTCGATATTTTATACAAGTCGGACAACTGCTCGTCTCGTACGGAGTTTATGGAAAAGGCAATTAGATTTTACTGCGGTTATCTTTTGCAGAACAAGCCTGAGCTTGTGGATTATCTTGCTCCGCAGATAGGTACAATAACAGACGGAATAATTAAAGGCTCTGAACAGCGGTTGTCCAGAGCCTTGTTTAAGTTGGCGGTCGAAGTCGGTGTGCAAACCCATGTGCTTGCTGCGATAAACGATGTTGACGATACAACTCTTTTCAAGCTGCGCTCAATGGTTACCGATGAGGTTCGCAAAATTAACGGTATAATTAATTTTGAAAGTGCGCTGAGGTATCAGCGGAGCAAATAAAAGCCGTGCCGCATTCTGTTTCAGAGTGCGGTTACATATTCGCAATTGACTGTTGAAGAATCGTGTGGTATAATAAAACAAGATTCATATAAAGGACTTGATAACATGAACCTTGAATACAAAGTCACCGCCGATGAAGCGCTCGAAAGACTTAAATTAGGCAACGAAAAATATCTTAACGCTGAAACAAGCTTTGCAGATATATCACCTGCATTGAGAAAACAGACCTGCGAAAACGGACAGCATCCCTATGCTGTAATAGTCGCTTGCTCGGACTCAAGAGTGCTGCCCGAAAGCATTTTCTATGCAGGCATAGGCGAGCTGTTTGTTATCCGTGTAGCAGGAAATGTGATAGACGACCACCAGCTCGGCTCAATCGAATACGCCGCTGAGCATTTGGGAATACGTCTTGTTGTGGTGCTTGGACACGACCATTGCGGAGCTGTCGATGCAGCTATCAATCACGATCCTGACGGATACATAAAATTCATTACCGATGAAATTAAGCTTGCGATAGGTGACGAGAAGGACGATTACAAGGCTTGCTGTCTGAATGTGAAAAGAAGCATTGATGTCATTGAAAGCAGTTTAGAAATTCACCGTGAGGAAGAACACGGACTAAAGGTGATCGGTGCGATCTATCGATTGTCAGACGGAAAAGTTGAGTTTGATATATAACTGAATACCAAAACAAAGAACATTGAGGAGCCGAGAAATCGGCTCTTTTTTGTTGCAAAGTTGCAAAGGAGATGAAATAATGTCAGTATCACAAATAATAGTCACAAGCCGTTACTTGAAAAGCGGTAGTAAGAAGTCGAAAACTAAGCGTAAGAATTATACAAAGTATATTGCGACAAGGGAATCGGTTGAAAAGCGTGTGCAGAATATTTCCGAAAAAAATTCTTCCGCAACGGTTAATCAAAAGCAGCTCATAGAAGATCTGCTGACCGAGTTCCCCATAGCAAGAAAGTATCTTGAATATGAGGACTATGCTTCAAAGCCAACGGTTGAAAACGCTTCGGAGCTTATCTCAACGATAATAGAACGTCACGCAGATATGCTTGGTAACCGCAGAAACTTTGTCGGATATATGGCGCAGCGACCGGGAGCAGAAAGACGTGGAGAACATGGTTTGTTTAACGATAGCGATGCGCCAATTATTCTGAACGAAGCTGCAAATGAGATCGCAAATCACCCCGGAAATGTCTGGACACACGTCATTTCTCTGCGCAGAGAGGACGCTGTACGGCTCGGCTACACCAACTCGGATATGTGGCGAGAGCTGGTCAAGCGGCATATGGCTGACATAGCGCAGGCGCAAAATATTCCGCTTGCAAACCTGAAATGGTATGCTGCCTTTCACGATACCACGCACCACCCACACATACATCTGCTTGTATATTCCAAAAATCCAAAACAAGGTTATTTGACGAACGAGGGCATAAAGAAAATACGCTCTGTGTTTGCAAACGATATCTTTCACGATGATCTGCAAAGCGTTTATCAGCAGCAGACATTGACCCGTAACGAGCTGAAGGTTTTATCCGAAAATGTGATGAAAAACATTATTTCTAATTCCGATTTTAGTGTGAATAATACGCAGTTGGAGCAAAAAATATTGCTGCTCAGAAAGCAGCTTGATACCGTAAAAGGTAAAAAGATATACGGCTATCTTCCAAAAGAAATAAAGCAAACTGTAAACGAGATATTTGACATTCTGGCTCATAACGAACACATCGTAAAGCTCTACGATATGTGGTGTGAATTTGAAAAAACAAAATACAAACTGTACACGCAAAAGGAAAAAGAGTTCCCTACGCTTATAGACAATCCGCAATTTCGATCGGTCAAAAATATGATAGTGAAAGCTGTATCGGACATGGATAAACTGTTAGCGGAAGAATCGCCGGAAATAGAGTTAGAGCGTGAGGAAGATTTTGCACTTGATGATGTCATAGAAGATATTGAGGTTGATGTGCCAAATGACACTTCGACAAGCAAATTCATAATGAAATGGAGCGATGATTACAAAGCTGCTTGCAAGGCGTTATATGATAAAAATTCAAATATCAGTGATTTTCAAAGAGCTGAAAGTCTGCTGCTTTCCGAAGCAAAGAAACTGAATGTGCTTGCGTTTTATGAGCTTGGCAAGCTGTATGCAGCAGATAAACTTGGTGCAAAAGATGAATTTAATTCATTTGAAAACTATGCAAAAGCCTTGCAGGGTTTTATGGCGATTGAACCTACATCAGGAAAGCTGAAACCATATGTCCAATACCGAATCGGAAAAATGTATTGCTATGGTTTAGGCACAGAACAGGACTATGCGCAAGCATTCAAATGGTTTGAAACGGCTGCTGTCATGGGCGACAAGTATGCGCAGTTTAGTCTTGCCAATCTGTATTATTACGGCAAAGGAGCGGAGCAAAGCCATGAAAAAGCTTTTGAGTTGTACAGCAGTTCAGCCGAAAAAGGTCAGCCGTATGCGGCGTATGCAGTTGCGAAAATGTATTCTCACGGCGAATTTGTTGAAAATGATACAGTCAAAGCGCAGGAGTTTTACAGACGGGCGTTGTCGGGTTTTCTCCGCTTAGAAGCCAACGATCAAGCCGATGAAAATCTGCTCTACAAGCTTGGCAGAATGTATAAATACGGACTTGGAACGGACAAAAATAGTGAGAAAGCAAACGATTATTTCAAGCGTTCTGCCGACTTAGGAAACATAAATGCGAAAAGGGAGATAGCGATAGGCTTAGTGGGCAGCGAAAGCTCGGACGAAATTGACAAGGGGATTGAAATCCTTACAGAGCTTGCAGACAAGGGAGATACCGCCTCCGCATACAGGCTCGGAAAGATATATTTATCAGGAGAACAGTTGTTCAAGGACTTAGACAAATCCGAAAAATATTTGCATCAGGCGGCAGATGAAAATAATGAGTACGCTATATATGCGCTTGCAAAGCTATATCTCACGGACGAAAAAAAGGACATTACAAAAGCGGTTGATCTGCTTGAAAAAGCTTGCAGTAACGGGAATATAAAGCCGTTTGCCGCGTACACATACGCTAAAATTCTACTCGATGATAACGAGTTTCACGACAGCGCAAAAGCAATCAAATTGCTTGAAGAAAACACGGACAACAGTTGGTGTTCATATCTGCTTGGCAAAATATATCTTTTCGGTAATGATGAGATCGAAAAGAACAAGGAAAAAGCCGTGGAGTGGCTAACCCTATCAGCAGAGGACGGCAACGAGTACGCGCAAGGTCTTTTGCAAAACATAGAAAGCTATGAACAAGAAATGCTTGTAAATGCGGTGTTTGGGTTGTTTGCAAGCTTGTGCAGGGTGATTGAAGATGACTACCATAGATCAAGACAAGGTCTGAGATCATCAACCGACAGAAAGCTAAAGAGGATGATACGGTCGAAGAAGGAGCAGCTTGGCATTATGTCTGATAACTTAAGCAGCGAACAATATTGAAGCGCTTGCAAATTCGCATATGTTCTGATATAATTTGTAGAGTTACCAATTCTTACTCACAAAAAAGGAGTCTGATAAAATGACGTCGCCGCAGATAAACTTAAAAGCATTCAAGCTGTTAGATCTGTTCATATCGCAAACCGATGAAGAACATCCGCTGACCACGCAGCAAATAATAGAAATGCTGTCCGAACAGGGGGTATCCGTGCATCGTAATACCCTACCCGGCATGATAGATCAGTTAAGCAAAGCGGGATACGATATTATCTGCGAGAAAAGCAATCAGAACAGGTATTTTCTCGGAAACCGAGGTATGGATATTTCGGAGGCAAAAGCCCTGTGCGACGCTGTGAATGCAGCTCGTTTCATATCAAAGAAAAAATCCGCCGAACTTATTGAAAAGCTGCTTAAAAGATTCAGCGTCCATCAGGCAGATCAACTGAGAGAAAATATTCAGAAGCCGTCATCAGGAAAGATAACTCATCAGGGATTGTATAACGCCGACACGATCAACACGGCTATTATACTGCAGACAAAGATAACCTTTCAGTATTACGATTACGACATGAAAGCAAAAAAGAAGCTGAAGCACAACGGCGCAATATATACGGTCAGTCCGTACTCGACAGTATGGAATGACGACAGATACTACCTTATAGGCTACTGCGAAAGGCATAATGATATAGCGGTTTTCAGGATAGACAGAATGACAAATGTGATCCGCACCGATGCAAAAGCGATAGAAAAGCCTGCCGATTTTGATATTCAGCAATTATTGTCACGAACATTTTCAATGTACAGGGGTGAAGCTGCGGAAGTTTCTTTGCTTTGCACAGCAAACACAATGAAATTCATTTTGGACAAATTCGGCGGCGAGGCTGTATACAGCAGGGAGGACAAAGATCATTTCAAGATCAAGGTCACCGTTGAGCTGAGTCCGACATTTTATGCGTGGATATTTCAGTATCGAGGCGAGATAAAGCTGATCGAGCCGAAAGAAGCCGTAGAGGACTATCAGGATATGCTTAAAAATGCAATAAAATAAAATAAGTAAACATATAAGCGTTTCTCAATTTGAAATTGGGAAACGCTTTTTTTGTTGTACACATGCAACCGGCTTCATTCATTTTGATGAAATAACTTTTCGTAAAACTCAGTAATTTAAGATATACTGTAACTTTTATTATTTAACTCGGAGCAAAACCAAGTCTAAACTTGTTCAGATTGTGAGCCTCGCTCGACATCGTATTTATATCCTTTTACTCCACTCATATATATGCCCCTTGTCCATTTCATGAACGGTATTACACAAAACAGAAATATCCTCCGCAGAGTGGGAGCATATCAGTATCGTCTTGCCTTGCTCCTTGTAAGAGAGCAGATATTCACGCATTTCTTTAACTCCGTCCTTATCAAGTCCGTTGAACGGCTCATCTAAAACCAGTATCTTGGGATTTTCCATTATTGCCTGTGCAAGTCCCAGACGCTGACGCATACCGAGGGAATACTTGCGAACATGTCTGCGCAAATCGGGGTCAAGCCCTACCTGCTTCATACTGCTTCTGACTTCTTCTTTTCCGATCTTATTATTAAGTCCGGCAAGCAGCTTGAGATTTTTGTAACCCGAATAGTATGGTATAAATCCCGGCGTTTCAATGATTATTCCCATATCCTTGGGAAAATCCACGTCCTTGCCCACGCGCTTTCCGTCAACTGTTATCTCGCCTGAGGTCGGCTTGATAAATCCGCAGATGCACTTCATAAGCATCGTCTTGCCCGAGCCGTTTCTGCCGATAAGCCCATGGATTCTCCCCTCTTCAAAGCTGACGCTTATATCCTTGAGTATCTGAGTTTTGGTGAGGGTGAGGTTTACATTTTTAACTTCGATTATGTTCATTTTACCCCTCCTTATGTCGCGATCTCTGCTACATTATCGTAGTTAAATTTTTTTATAGCTATCACGCAGAAAATTATCAGTGCTAAATTGAACGTAATCAGATATATCACCGAGAATTGCAGCGTCACCACCGGCTGCCGGAAGTATTTCGTGAAGTGCAGCCAGATTATGCTGTTTGCCATTGGAAAAGACCACATCAGCATTGTTTTTATTGTGCAGAAAGCTGTTCCGATCGATATTACTGCACCGCATAGCACGAAACCTGCGGTCTTTTTCTTAATAAGCGAGAACGAGAGCAATAACAAACCGAGAATGAGCAAGTATGCAAATATCAGAAGATAGCTTTGTATCGCTGTACTGTATACCGAAAGTTGATTATATAGGTTTTCGGGAAGAAGCTGTACCCCGAAATTCTGCGACTTTTCAGGAAAGCGAATTGCAAATTGTGTTGCGACCTCGCTCCAACGATTACCCCAGAAACCTCTACCCATCATCGGAACAGTAGCGCCAATGAATATAAATGCAAGATATGACAAAGTCATCATTACCAGCTTTATTATCTGCCCTATCAGCCAGTTGACCCTCCCGACACGGATGATATAGAAAACGGTGTTGGTGTCGATCTTTGGGAAGTCGGCTATCAGTGTCAGAAATACGAGTGGGATGATAAGCAGTATCGCTCCCGAATTGGCTATCGCTATGAACGGTTCGAGCATATTCAGCGGCTCGCCCATTTCCTCAGCATTCTTCAAAAGCGGCGCGATCGCAAAGTTGTAGATAAAGATCAGCAGCACACCGAGAATAATCATCCTCGCATCGCAGACCCATTTAACATACTCTGTTTTAGCACAGGAGAAGGCTTGTTTTAGTTTTAAATTTTCCATAGCTATCCTCCTAATTACCTTTGTCGGTACGCAGGTTCATAATGACAATGAAGCCCGTCAGCAGCGCCGCAAGATATACTCCGTTGAAGATCAGAACATTTTTGTGCATATATGATAGCTCAGAGAAATCGACGCTTGCGATATAGCGCGGAGAATCGGGGCTGAAGGCAGTGAGCCTGTCCAGGTATTTCTGGTCGAAGCCCTCTCCGGTATTTTCAAAGAGCTTGACCTGGAGCTTCGAAATCGCCGTCTGCCAGACATACACAAGCATGAACGGCAGACAGGTGATGATGTAGGGATTTTTGCAGAAGTAGGAGAGGAAGAACGCCGGGAGCGTTGAAAATGCGCCGTATATAAACGATGACAGTAATATCCTGCATACTGCGGCAAGCTCGCCGTCCGGAATCATCCATGAGAGCATCTCGTCATCGAGCCCGTAGCTGTATGCCGAGGGGAAGGTTATCCGCAGAATGATGCCGAACAATATCATCCCCAGCAGAACAGCAATCCCTCCGCCGATAAAAGATGCACAGAATTTTGATAAATAATACCTCAGTTTACCGGTCCTGCTTATGGTAAATCGCATGAGGCCGTTGTTTCTCTCGGCGCAGAAGCTGACCATAAACGGGAAAGCCACGATTATCGGGATGAACATCGAGATATATCCCGAAAGCCCCGAGCCGAACAGCGTCGTCCAGGCGAATTCATGCCTGCTCTCGATGAATTCTCTGTCAAAGGAGAAGAGCGCCTCGAAGATCGAATAGCTCTTATCGTTGCTGTCGTCGCGGTAGGCAAAGCCCGTGAACGCCAGTATGCAGGTCATGAGCGATGCCCCGACAAAGCCGAGGTTGATGACTGTTTTGTTTAAGTCTTGTTTTAATGTGTGTAGGAATTTCATATCATCATCTGAACCTTTTAAAATATAAAACGATTTTCTGCATCGCTGAAACAGCACACTTTTCCATTTTGTGCATCAATATAAATTATCGTTCGAGGATTTATATTGGTATTATCCGGTGCGGAGCTGCTGCCTACCGTCAAACACCACATCGGCCGATACTCAAAATTCTTGTTATTAATATTCTCTATTCTTGCACAATAGGAAAGGCATATATTGCTGATTGTGTAATGTGAACCGGGAGCCAACTCCTTTTCAAGATGTTTGAGTGCAGATTCAAGCGTTATAATCTTATCTATCTTTGTCTTTTCAGTAATATTTGCATAATAATTATTCTCGATATGACATATCTCATTTTTTCCATCAAAGGTAATAATAAGCTGCTGTGGACGCATATACGCCTCATCCGCTATGGGGGACCCGGACGTTGATACCGGACATCCATACATATAGTGCTGAAGCTGTACAAATATCCAATAGTTTTCTTCATCTACTTTAAAGGCGCATGCAGATTCCGCTTTAAGGTCGCTGTCATTCACCAAAAACGGAGTAAGCTTGTCATTGGCAAAGCTTTCGGCATAGTCAACAGCTTCTTTGATGGTATAATCTTCTCCATTAAGTACATACTTGTCATCAAGACTGTCTTCCCCGACAATATATTTCTTTCCGTTTTGCAGTTGATTTGTCGGAACAGTCAGTTCTTCCCGAGCATAGGCAAAGGTACTGTTATCATAATACCATATTGTTGATTTGTCTGATTTTCCGATTATACTGTCATTTTTTTCTTCGGTTATTTTTATTTCCTGATCAGGTATCATAAGCCTCGCTAACTCAGTAAGCTTTTGTTTTTTATCGCAGTTTTTGGAATAATCCGCTTTTATTTCATACAACTGATCTGAAACATCTATGCTTATTGAATCGGGAATTGAGAAGTTTTGGTACGTTGTTCCAATAACATTATCAGCATTTTTGATAACATTACTAACATTTTCATATTTAAGTATCGAAGTTTTCTTATTAAAGACGGTATTTGCAGCTATAACGCCTGCTATCGTTACAGCAATTGCGGAAATTGCGATAGTTATTTTTACTTTTCTTTTCATAGTATATCTCCTTCGTGCATTGTATTGCTTCACCAATTAAACGTTACCAAAAGATGCAGTATGAAGTGATACTCCCTTATCTGTTCTTAATCGTATCAGTATGGATAGGTGTAGTACTGCAAATGCATCACCCCCCACATACGAGGGGGGTGAGAGCAGGGGGAGAGCATTTTTGTACGGCTTCACTATTATTAATGAATAACGTTTAGTAATATCCTCGGCTCAGAAGAAGCCGATAATTAAAATATAATTTAATTAAGCCTGTATGTTCCAGACATCTCACAGCTTACACAATAGTCATTCATCAGTTCGTAACGAACAACCAAGCGGTGATTAAAATCAACTTTAGTATCAAGATAATGGTTTAAATAGGTTGAGTTTTGTACTTCATGATAATTGCTTCCAAAACCCGAACCTATTACTTTACCATTTCTATCTGTTACATATGTCCAGTACCTTACTTTTGCATGTACGCCATTACTTGAAACACCAGAAGAAAATCTTGAGCAATTCTCATTAAAAACCGAAAAAGTATTTGTCGAAGAAACAGGCTGATACACGCGATTAATTCTATAATGATATGAACTTGATGGCATCCCAGGAGCCGAAGCATAATTAAGATACCATCCTTCGCTTACCTGATACGCATTCGCCCCCACACTCATCATGCTCACTGCCATAACCATTGCCGCACCGATTGCAGCAAGTCTCTTTGTTAATTTTTTCATAGAATTATTCCTCCATTTTATTAGATTTTTCAATTCTGTCCATCAATAACCCTATCAGCATCAAAATCGAAGTAACTGCCATAAATACCATAACGCTTGTTGCTGTAGAATTTGAAAGTAAATACAATGCTATGAATATTAAGGCAACACCGCACAACGCCTTTCTAAAATGGGGCATATCACCAAAGTGCCGCACCCCGCCTGTTTCATCTCCGCAGGGCGCACTTTATCAAGTCGGCAAGTATTTTTTGCCGATCAGATAAAGATTCGCCAATGCGAATATCATATTAAATTTGGTTTGCTGTTTTCGCAAGCCGCGATATCGCGTTCGTCGGATTTCCTTTCTTGACAGAATGCGCTTCTGGGTCACGCTGTCTGTCAGCATTTTTTTGTAGAGGAGGGCGCGGCAATTAGCGTTGAATCAACGATAGTGCCCTTTTTCAAAATAAGACCGCGCTTATTCAAAATACCGAGCACCTGTGCAAATATCTGCTCATCAATACCGTGCTTTATCAGAAGATTTCTGAATCTGCCGATAGTATCTCCGTTCGGAACATCCTCCGGGGATGACACTCCGCAGAAGTCGGAAAATGCACGGCTGTCGAGTATCTCATGCATAACAGCCATATCGGCAAGGTCATAGAAATTTTGAAGAATATGTATTCTCAGCATCAGCTCAATCGGATATGGTTTCTGTCCGACTTTCCCTTCATAATAAATCGGATCGATTATAGAAACCCAATCTTGCCACGGAATAAGCGAATCCATTTTCTCAAGAAACTGTTTTTGTTTGTCTTTGCGCTCGTAAAGGCATCGCCAAAGAGCGTTGTTTGTATTTTGCTTTTCTTAGTTTTATTATACCACTTTTTGCGCCGCTTGGCAAGTTGTGCGGTGATGCCCTTATGTAATTTGAATAATTACATTCATTACAAGTACCAATGGCTGACTTGATAACCAATAGGTACTATGCATATAAAACCAATGGAATCACTCTCCCTTCTGCCAATGAGCCGCCTCAAAATAAGCAGAGACCGCCCTGCTGTAAGCGGTAACAGTATCATGGCTTGTTCCGCTGTAAACCTTAGCTAACTATACCTCTACTGCTTTATTTTGTTTGGCAGTATTTTCTGATTTCTTCGGGTTCACTTGGTTGATTATACCAGCAAAGGCAAGCCTTTGTACTGGTAGTAACCCCTACAGTAAATGCAAGTGCCGCAAGCGCTGAACCATACCTCATCATCAGTTTCCTTAAAGTTTTCATAACTTTTCACTCCTTCTTTCAAAATATATATTTTTTCTCAGACTCCTTTGGCTACGAGTAGGTGTAAAAGTACAAGTGTTTCCGCTTACAAACTCTGCCAGAGCATATATGCTGCTGAGAATCAAAACCACAATTATATCCTTTTCTTTACTTGTAATTTTCCTTGATTTTTTCTGCAATCATTGCAAGTGCTATTGTAAGCATGCCCGATGTGGAATAAAAACTTATTTTTATGTTGAAAAAAAGGAATATAAGTCCAAATAAAGTCCAAAACACTGACCAAACAATGGATTTTCTTTTTAGTTTCTTCTTCTTGTCATCATTTAATGGCTTGTTAGGATGTTCCACAGGAGATAATACAACAATTGTAATATCTGACAGTGTTATCATTATTGGCGAACATAGCATCATAAAGCTATTAGGTGCATTTTTCGCAACAACAATGAAAAACAACAGAACAACAGCTAACGTCATCATACAACCCAAATGCGTGTCGGCATGGTATCCGCCTGCATTTACTCTTATAGTTAAGAATGCCGCAAGATTTATAAAACATGGAATAAACGATCTTGTTAGTAAAGAAACAGTCAACGCAAGTATAAAATTGAATATCGTTGATAATAACAACTCCATTCCATAAGAGTACACCGACTTGTCCTCATCTTCTATGATCTTGTTCTCCACAAAAAAACACGCCATTCTTTCGGCAAATCTGGTAATCATTTCTTATCACCGCCTGCCAAAAGTATAGCGTGTCATATTAGAAATTTCAATAGATTTTGCATGAAGTGTCGATTTTCACGCATGAAGTGTCATGCTGTTAATATTTTATTAGGATATCGACACAGAAAATTTCACATTTACACTTGAATGTGACTATTCCATTTAATTCTTCTACTGCCTTTTTTATACTGCTGATCCCGAAGCCATGTGAGGAACTGTCACTTTTTTCAGTTCTAAGATCGTTAACGTCTATTTGATTTGACGAGTTTGAAATTCCAATATGCAAATTTCCGTTTAATTGACTTATCTTTATGCTTATGAATTTACCTTCTCCCTCATAACGTTCGCAGCCTTCTATCGCATTGTCAATAAGATTAGCAAAAATTCTGCAAAGCAGAAGATTATTCAAGTCCATTTTCTCGGTAACAGACACCTGCGTGACATACTCAATTCCGAGCTCCCGTGCTTTTTGCCATTTTAGATTTACAATCGAATCTATAGATGATATTCCCGTATAGCAGACTCCGCTCGTATATGACAGCTGCTTTTGGATACCGCTCAAATGCTTTATTGCTTCATCGGTCTTGCCCTTTCTAAACATATCATTTGTAACAGCAAGCTGGTTTTTAAAATCATGTTTTAGGTTTTGTATCTCATTATACTTATCTTCAATAAGTTTATAATTTTTTTCATCATTCTTTAGCTGCTGTTCCATAAGTACCATTTTAAACTGATTTGCGTATACACTAAAAAAGTCAAATACAAACAAGTTTAGTGCCAGCAATCCACCGATAGCTACTATGTACACAATTGTTTCTTTAGCTTGAACGCCGGACGATGTAAACATACTGTATATGATCATTATGCTTAGAAACGGCATCAATATTATTGCAACCCAGTTTTTTAGAGGAACATCGCGAGTCTTATTTTTCAAATACTCGATCACATAAACTGACAGCCAGAACAAGAATATCTTTGATACTATCATACCTATATAGCGGCCTCTTCCGGATGAAAGCTGTTCAAGAGGTGTTCCAAAATCAAATAAATACAAAACTGCCATAGGTATAAATTCGGCGGCTAAAACTATCACAAGAAACATTGTTGAGTAAAAGAGCCGCAGCTTCACCTTTACTTTAAACCAAACTGTTGAGATAAACAGAACTGTCAAAAATGTTGTAAGAAGATTAATTTTAGGACTTGCAGACAAAAATGTCATTACGGAAATGATGATCATTACAACAAAATTCAATAATAGCAAACCGATTTTTCCATATTTATATTGCGTTTTAAAGATATTGTAAACAAAGAAAACAACGATCATCGACTCGCAGGCATTATTTAAAAGTTCGGCTACAGTTTCCATTTTTATCATTAAACGCACCTGCTTTTCGTATACTCAATGAAAATATCCACAACATCCTTATAATGCTTACGGCTTACAAATAACACTTCTCCGTTTTTGAGAAAAAGCCTATCCTTTTCTACATAATCTATATTTGCTGCATTTACAAGGTGACTCTTGTCGGGCTTGACAAAATACAGACCGTCAAGTTCATGTACATAGTCATTTAGTTTCCCGACAGTCGTATAGGTTTTATCCGAAAGGTGAATAACTATTTTTCTTAAATACACCTCTATGTAGTATATATCATCTATCGGCAGCTGTTTCAATATGTCATTTATATATATAGGAATAAACTTTCTCTTCCTGTTATATTCATTTATGGTATCCTTTATCTGCTTTAAGTAAATGGGACGTGGTTGATATTTTAAAATGTAGCGGAATGCGTTTACTTCGTATCCCGAGTATACAAATTTATCATAGCTTGTAAGGAAAGCAAGTATGACATTTTTATCTATAGAACGTATAAACTCTGCCGTTTTAAGACCATCCATTCCGCTCATTTCGATGTCCATGAAGATAATATCAAATTGACCTCTTGAGAATGTTGAAATAAAATCTTCCCCATCTTTGTAGGCTTCGATATGAAATTTACTATTATCCCCGTATATTTCGGCTATATCCTTTATAAGTGTATCTATAAAAATGTTTTCATCATCGCAAATTGCTATATTCACATCTATCACCTCACGATTGGTCAGGATTTATGTTTCGTTACTATTATACCATAAAAGCGTAAGCGTTATGGTATAATTGTCCGATACGTCGGGGGCAAATTTCAATTTGCGAATCGACGAGGACATAAGACGTATAATAAACGCTTGCGTTTATTATACCATATTGGAAAAATCATTTCAAGAGTAAATCAAAGCGTTTGCAGGTATTAAAAATTAAAATATTGAGTGTCACAAAAGATTCTGCGGATGATTCAGTAATATTTTTTTACGCCTGGGAAGAAAAGATGTGTGGTGTGAAGGGTTAAATATTGAATGAAAACATTGACGGGCAATCGAGAATATTCGGTTGACCGTTTTTGTATGTCAAGTTTAAGACGGTATACATTTTGCACAATAAGCATTTGTCTTTTTGTGCAAAATGTAGAAATTTCAAAACACTGCACAAAAAATTGTGCAACGGCGTTTTTGTTTGTTGACAAAAGAACGTATGTTTAATATAATATGATTTAGAGAGAAAAATGTAAGCGATTTACACAAGAGAGCAGTACAATATGAGAGTTGCCAAGAGGGCGGATCGTGGTGTGTTTAGGGCAAATGCTCGGCAGACCGTTCAGGTTCGTTGAGGTAATGCTCTAAGGGACGGATCGTGGTGTGTTTAGGGCTAACGCTCGGCAGGCTGTTCAGGTCCGTTGTGAAAACTGAGGCGTGTAATTTGGTTCAAAGGGAGGTTTAAAATGACGAATAAGTACAAAGTGAAAAGATATGCGCTCACTTGTCCGAGATGCGGAAAAAAGCATTTTTGTGAGGGCGTTATCTTTGACAGCAGAGTCAGCTGTTCTTGTGGCTTTGATTATTACGCTTTCGCAGCGGACGATCTCTTGATCGTATTACCGTGGTCTGAGGTAATGTGTAAGCAAATAGCAATGGCTATGCGAAAGCTGGTTGTAACAACAGGCAGATGTACGGATATACCGCCGGAGCTTTATGAGGATCACAGTACTTCTGCGCTTGATAAGGCGCTTGAGGATTATCAGATGGATAAGTACGGCACATGTTATGTTACAAAGGACTCGCTCGATATCATGTGCAATAGCCTTGAAAATGATGAGGATATCGAAGTTAGGTGGAAAAGAAACCGCTTGGATATTATAGAGCTGAAAAAGAAAACTGTCCATAGTAAGGAATATGGGTCTGAATCCTCAAGAGGGGCAATAGGCTCAAAGGAATTTACAAGGATAATATCGGAGCATGGACTGCTTAGATGTTCTGCGCTACGTTGATGACAATAGAATAATAGATAGATATTTATCGTAAAAAAACCGTGCAGTAATTGGGCTGTACGAAGGGCTGATTGGAGCCGAAGTATATCGTTAAATGTCGATCATAAGCATGACAAAGCCGAAGTATACCTGTATGAATATGCGGGTATAACTTCAGCGGCTTGGTATGCATTGATCTGACTATGCGATTGCTTCGGCTCCTTTTGCTTTTTAAACAATAAAAAATATATTCTAAGCCGATATGCATTAAGGCTGAGGATACAAAACAGAGGTTTTCAGAATTTCTGAAAATCGCTATGCTTGTAGCCTGACTTTAGTGCGCCATTTTTTCGGCTGACAGAGGCTGTGCAAGCATATGCGCAGCCTCTTTTTTGTGTCCTCGGAAAGGACACAGATATGTTTACATTATCAAGATGGCAATGCTGCGCCGCTAAATATCCATAATCTTCGTTTTGTCTTTCAATACACAAAAGTGAAATTCAAAACGGAGGTAAAAAATGAATACAAAGATTCATGTTTATGATACAACAACAAATTCCATTGTTGAAATTGAAGTAAGCGAAAATATCGCCAAGGAGTACAAAAGAACAAAATGGCTGATTGAGAAGAACGACTCATCGTTTTATGAACACCAGATCCAGTTCTCGCAGCTCGTTGGCGGAGATGACGGTGCGTTTGAAAACTTCAAAGAGTTTGTTATCGACAATGATCCCACCTATGATACAGCGATCAAAAGAAGCGAGATCGAAAGGCTGTTGAAGGCGCTGGGTAAACTTAAACCTTATGAGCGTGAACTCATTGAGATGATATATTTTGATGAATTGAGTGAACGTGATTGTGCTTTGCACTACGGTATCAGTCAGAAAAATATAAACAAAAAGAAAGAGAGAATTTTAGTTAAACTAAACAAACTTTTAGAAAATTCATCGAAATAGGGGTATCAAAACAGCTTTATCTTTCCGTATACAATCGGAAAGAAAATTTCCACAGAAACTTGACAATTGAATATCGGGCACTTCGGTACGACATATCCTGATGGCGGGCGGTGAACTCGTCAGCCCGGACCGCTGTACGCCATGACCTCGAAAGAGTGAGCGAAATATACAGGCGGTCAGCAAGGGAATTTGCCACCCTTGCGGCGATGAAAGTCGGGATACGGTACTTCCGCAAAAAGCGGCTCGGTCTTTGTAAACCGAGAGGAAAACCTATGGAGCTTGCGGGCATGACCTTCGGACAAGCAAGCCGCCGAAGTGTTCCCTCTGTGCGAGGGGGCTGAATTTCAGTCGGATAATATCGCACACCTTCGGAGCAGCTTAGATCTGTCGAAGGAAAACGCTGCTGCGGTGCAGCAGTATGGCAGCCCGGTGGTGGGCTGTAGAGAGCATAGAGATATGCTCTGAGTATGAAAACAAAAGGCAAAACGATAAGGGCGGTCTGTTTTCAGGCTGCCCAATACATAAAAGTGGGAGGTAAAATTATGTTCTATTTGTAACCGTCAAACCCGCACTCCACAACATAAAAAAGCCCTCCGGCAACAGACGGCATAGATCTTCTTAATCCGATT
>CANQJW010000016.1 GCA_947624345.1 uncultured Clostridia bacterium
TTCCTGTTTTCTTGTTTTTGCAGGTTATTTTTGTCTTTCCTGCTGAAACCGCACGGAACTCTACATCATCACCGTAGTGATTATAGTCCTCAAATTGAACAACAGAAGTGTTTTTAATACTCCACTTCAGGTTTTTGTATTTTACTCCGGCAGATTTTCTTACTTCTAAGTCGAAATCTTCTCCGACTGCTATAGTACGCGTTTTAGGTCCGATACGCTTAATAGTTCCCTTTGAAGAAGCCTTTTTGACAACTACTGTTGTATACGCTTTCTTATTAGTTCCGGCAATTTTACAGCAAACTTTAGCTGTTCCCTTTTTGAGGGCAATAAATTCCTGTTCGTCACCGTTTCTGTCATAATCCTCAAACCTGATTATATTTTTCCCATTTACTATAGACCATACAAGACTATCGTCATCAGCATTGTATGGCGAAACTCTTGCATAAAGCTCAAAGTAATTTCCCTTTTTAACTACTTTCTTTTTAACAGCCATTGATACGCCTGTAGGTCTCACATCATAATAATCAGCAGACGTTGTTGTTGAAACTGACAAGCCGGTCATAAGGACTACTGCCATCAGCAATGAAATGATTGACTTTCTAATTTGTTTTCCTTTGCTTTTCATAATAATCCCTCCGTTTTAAAATTCTGTACCCTTGAATATAATGACTTATGTATGTTAATACCAAAACGGTACTGATACCATAATAAATTACCCCGTTTAACAATCCTTATCCGTCAAATAACAAGCCTCTAAGCAAAACAATACTTCTGACAAATAAAGAACGACTTCACACGGTACATTATTTTCTTCTTGATCTGCCTCTGCGGTTATCTCCCGCTCTTTTAAGATCAGATATTCTCTCCTCGCTTGACGCTTTAAACTTACTGAGCATATCCTCAAAATTTGCGTCGCCGCTGGTTTTTTGAACAAATCCGTCGCTGTAAACTACGTCCTCACTTATATCCAAATTAGGCACAGACTGCCTTTGCTTAAACTGATTCCCTCCCGAACGTCCGTCCTGAGACGTTCTTTCATTAGAACCTTTACCATAGCCTTTCTTCGGGCGGTTTTCCGCCCGCTTGATTGACATACTGATTTTCCCGTCGTCATTTACTTTTATAACCTTTACCTTTACCTTGTCACCGATTTTGAGAATATCATTAATGTCATTTACAAACAAGTTAGAAACCTCAGAAATATGTACCAGTCCGTTTGTTCCGTCATCAAGCTCAACAAATGCTCCGAATTTTGTTATTCCAGAAACCTTTGCCTCATAAACCTTGCCAATCTCGACCGCCATAATTTTTTTAATCCTCTCTGAAATTTATTAGCCTAAACTTGCAACATAAAAACGGCGTTCATTCGGATAAGCATAACCATATCTTTCAATAGCTATTTTTCTCATATACTCATCTTCGTCCTCACCGCTGAGCAGACGGGAGTATTCATCATTTTCCTGCTTGGCAACGGTTATCTGAGATTTAATGTTGGCCAGTTCTTTTTGTTGTTCTTTTACCTCTGCCTGCTGAGATATAACAAGATATAACAAATAAATCAAAAACACTAGTGCAGCTACTGTTGCGATTTTTGCAGAGATAGATTTCTTTTTCTTCTCTGAATCGAGTTTACTTAATGCGTCATTATTTCTTGCCATTGTTATACCTTCTTTAGCAAAATTGATTATTCTTTATTATACACTACATTTTCGCCAACTTTCAAGCCTTTTTTTCGACTTTTTATTCTTTTTCTTAAAGATATGTAAATTTGCACAATTTTATCCTTGATATTTGTATAAATTGGAATAAATATTTTGACCTTTATCCACGACTCAATCCTTTCATAAACAGCTCTTATTGCTGATGCAAATCTTGTTGTGATACTGCCAACTGTAAGCAGATATACAACAAACCCGATGAACATTCCTATCAGAATGAACAAGCGGATCTGTCCTCTTGCCAGCTCGGTTGAAAAGATAAAATACCAGAACCCACAAAAAACAACAAAGAAAAAATCCTCAATAAAAACGACGGTTTTATGATGCTTTTTAACTATCCTGATAATTCTAAGTATATCATAAATCGCTCCGAACACTAATCCAACCAAAAAGGAAAACAAAAAAAGCTTGGTTTCATATTGAATACCGAAAATATAATCAGGCACACTACACCACCCTTTTTGATTAGCTTTCTACTTAAAAATCTTCTTGAAAAAGCTGAGCCGTTTGTTTTTGTCCTTGTCTCCGTAAATCAATGCCCAGATATCTCCCTCAACAGAAAAATCCCCTGTTTCAACATTCATCTCGTTGATATGAAGATTTTTTCCTCTTATAACAAGCTCTCCTAATTCTGTGAAAAGCAGCATCTGATTTTCGTTAAAGCTGTCCACATCTGTAACTCCTGATAAAAGAAGTCTTTTTCTGTTTTCCAGAATAGCATTATGATTCTTGTTCATTGTGTGTACATTCAAATCATTCATAAAAACACTCTCCCGATATTTAATTTATAAAATAAGCCTGTTACTATATATATTAAACAAAAAACATCGTTATTCCATAATTTAGTGAGACGAAAACCTTGTCATTTTTTAAAATTAAAACTTGTTGTAATTTTACGCTTGTTTTGTTATAATTATTCTGCAATGGTATGACAATATATATCATTAAACATATCATCAAGGAGGAGTTATGAAAATTAGTAAAATAATCGCACTTATAACAGGACTTTGTCTTTCGGCATCTGCCTTCGTGGGGTGTGCAGATAAGGACGAAAAAGGAAAAGCCGATCCTGAAAACTATTATAACAGCCAGCCTGTCGATACAGGCTATGAATGGAGCAATGTTAAAATTGTCGGGGGCGGATATGTTCCGGGAATGGTGTATAATGAAGGCGAAGAAAACCTAGTCTATGCAAAAACAGATATAGGCGGAGCATATAAATTCAATCATGATAAAAACGAGTGGGAATGTATCACCGATAGCTTTGGAGGAGACGACTGGGGATATAATTGTATTGAGAGTATCGCCACTGATCCTGTCGAGCCGAACCGTGTTTATATGACCTGCGGAACATCTTATTCGGGAAACGGCTGTTTGATGTACTCATACGACTACGGCAAGAACTGGACTAAGGTAGATATGGGTAATATGACAATGGGCGGAAACGACTGGGGAAGAAACACCGGCGAACGCCTTTGCATAGATCCTAACAATAATAGTATTATCTATTATGGTTCTCACTCAGATGGATTGCTTGTATCAAAAGACTATGGTCAGAGCTGGAACAAGGTTGAATCTTTTCCGACAGAGGGAAGCTTCAGCGAGAACGGTTACACATATGGTATCATTTGGGTCGCAATGGACAAGTCAAGCTCAAAGAAAGGCGAGGCTACAAAAACCTTTTTCTGCGGCGTTGCCGAAAAGAACTCAGAAAAGATCTATCGCACTGATGACGCAGGTGAAACCTGGGAGGCTGTTGCAAATGAATTTTCAGATGACGGAAATATTAAGTTTTTTCCTCAGCAAGGAAGAGTTTCAAATAACGGAAATCTCTATGTTACATATTCAAGTATGATAACACAGGAAAAGAATCCGCCTTATGGGCTTGTGTGCAGATACAATATAAAGGATAAAGTCTGGACAGATATTACACCTAATATAAATGGTAACGGCTGGTGCGGTCTTTCGATCTGTAACAATAAAGAATATGACGGCGATATGATTGCCGTTACAACGATATGCCATTGGGGTTCTGAGGATAATGTCTGCGTTAGCTTTGACGGAGGCGACAGCTGGAAAGGCTTCTGGAACATAGAAACCGATGAAAAGGACTATAACCTCGATATTTCCGAATCACCTTGGCTTGACTGGCAAGGTCAGCTAAAAATAGGCTGGTGGACTTCGGGCGTTGCAATCAATCCGTTTAACCCTGATGAAATTCTCTACGGAACAGGTGCTACGATATTCGGAACAGACAATGCAACAAAAATCGGTCAGGAAAAGGTAAATATATCTGTCCGTGCAATTGGAATAGAGGAAACAGCTATTTTCGATTTTTATTCTCCTAAGGATTGCGGAGAGAATACACCTGATTTATATTCAATATTAGGCGATCTCTATGGCTTCCGCCACGATGATGTAAATGTTGCTCCGAAAGAACACTGGGGAGTTTACAGCTTTAAGGCAGAATCTCTGGCGGTTGCGGCAAATAATCCTGATATTGTAGTGAGAACTACAAAAGAGACTAGCTTTGAAAATTCAATCTGCTATTCAACCGACGGAACAAAGAGCTGGCAGTTTGTTGAAGCTATGCCTGATGATGTAGATATCCACACGGGAGGAACGGCTAATCTTTCTGCTGACGGAAAGGTTCTTATCTGGTCACCCGGTACAGTCAGCGCCAATACCTATTACACATCCGACTGGGGAAAGAGCTGGAATATCTGCAAGGGACTTCCTGCAAGTGCAAAGATTATCCCCGATCAGGTAAATCCAAATAAAATATATGCAGAAAGCAGCGGAACCTTATATATTTCAAGAAACAAAGGAAATAAATTTAAACAGTTCTTCGATATTATGATTGCAAACAGTGAGATTGTTGCAAACCCTGAAAAAGAGGGCGATCTTTGGATTGGCGCAGGTCTTGTTTTTCATCTTAAAAATGCCGGCGAGGACGATTGTGAGCTGGTTTCACCGTCTGATAATATACAAAATGCAAATTGTATCGGTCTTGGAAAGGGCGAAAAGGACGGCGATCCTATGGCAATCTACATTATCGGTGAATGTAACAATGAAGGTCAAGGCGTATATCGTTCTACCGATGAGGGTGAAACCTGGATAAGAATCAATGATGACAGCCAGCGATGGGGAAATGTAAACAAAAAAATTTCAGGCGATCCTAAAATATTCGGAAGAGTATATATTTCAACAAACGGACGAGGAATCATTATGGGGAACCCGTCAAAATAAAAAACACAGGGCGTAAAGAAACCTTTATGCCCTGCTTTTGTGTATATTTTCATATTTTTTCGTATAATACTATTGACAGTATCATTTTTTGTGGTATACTGTTTTTAGAACCGGATTGGTTGACTAACGGCAATTGGAGCCTATTAAGTTTCAACCAATCATCGGTTCTTTTTTATTTACTTAGCCACAATCACTCCGTAAGGAGGAATAACCACCCGGTCTGTTATTTCCTCCCCCTTCAGAGCGTTTTTAAATCTCATATCATCTGAAAGGCATACAGTCTCCTCATGGTTGTTGAAATTCTGGAAGAAATAGAAATTTCCACGCTTTCCGACAGTGACGTTTTTCGGAAGTTCAACATCAAGGTTTCTTTCAATGCCTTTTCTTTTGCAAATTACGGAATAGAGCTCCTTTAATAGAGTAATATCCGCAAATGAGGCAATATAGAAAGCCGAGCCTTTACCGTACTTGTTTTCAAGCAAAGCGGGCCAGCCGGCATACCAATCTTTAGTGAATGTGCCGAGCACGTTTGCCGTTGTGGGATGAACAAGGTCGCACATAACCGATGTTTTGAATGTTCCTTTAAAGCCTGCCTTTTGTTCGTCAACGGCTATTTGATTTTCTTGATGGTCGTAAAGAGCGTCGAAATCCTCCTGCCAAAGCCCGAACACTTCACTTAACCCCTGAGCAGGAAGCTCGCCGTTAAAGCAAAGGTCATTCTCATTTACAAGCCCTGTGAAATATGTGCCTACAAGCGTTCCGCCGTTTTTGACAAAAGTCTTAAGGCGGTCCGCAACGCCCTCTTTCAGCATATAAAGCATAGGGGCAATAAGCAAATCGTATCTTTCAAAGCTTTCGGTTGAGTCGATAACGTCACAAGGGATTCCGGCCTCCCAGAACGGCGCATAGTGACAAAGGCAAGCCTCCTTATATTTCATTCCAATGTTTCTCGGACCTTTTCCGTCGTCTATTGCCCACTTGTTTTCAGTATCGAAAATTATTGCAACCTTCGGGCTTATGTCTGCGTTATATAAGTCATCATTAAGCTTTTTAAGGTCTTCTCCAACCTTTGCTACGTTTTTAAAGGTCATAGTATCGTCTTTACCACGATGGGAAATAACCGCACCATGCCATTTTTCACACGAGCCGTTTGACTGCCTCCACTGAAAATACTGAACGGTGTTAGAACCGTGAGCCAAAGCCTGCATAGAGGTAAGCTCAAGCAGGTTAGGGTGGCGCAAACGTGAAACTCCGCACCAGTTAGCGGTAGACGGGGTGTTCTCCATCAGCATAAACGGCTGGTTTTTGTATGAGCGCATAAGGTCGTGGTTAAACGCAGTAGACATAGCATTCCAATAGTCGTCGCCCTCGTGCCAGCATGGGTATGAATCCCATGAAATAACGTCAACGTCATCTGCGAATTTTGAGTAATCTATCCCCGTAAACATTGCCATCATATTTATTGTGCAGGGAATATCGGGGTTGACTGATTTAACTGCTTTGACCTCCTCACGGTAAAAGTCGAGCGTCTGCTCGGTGCAGAATCTGTTCCAGTCAAGATTAAGTCCGTGAAGAACAGACATACCGTTATCGGCAGGTGCTTCGATCTGTTCCCAGTCTGAGTATTTTTCGCTCCAGAAAATTGTGTACCAAGCGTCGTTGAGAGCCTCCAAATCGTTATTGTACTTGTTTTTCAGCCATTCTCTGAACGCTGCCTGACATTTATCGCAATAGCATTGACCTCCAAGTTCATTAGAAATATGCCACATAATCACGGCAGGATTGTTTGCATATCTTTCCGCCAAGCGAGTGTTGATATCTTTGGTTTTTCGTCTGTAAACAGGCGAGGTGTAGCAGTGATTGTGCCGTCCGCCGTGAAGATTTCTCACCCTATTTTTCTCAACCCTTGAAACCTCGGGGTATTTGTGAGTAAGCCAGACAGGTCTTGCACCTGTTGGAGTTGCAAGAATGGTATAGATTCCGTTTTCATAAAGGGTATTTATCACCTTGTCCATCCAGGAAAAATCATAAACGCCATCATCAATTTCTAGCATTGACCAGGCAAAAACACCAAGGGTAACGCAGTTAAAGCCTGCTTTTTTCATATATTCAATATCCTTTTCAAAAACTCCATCGGCTTTCAGCCACTGTTCAGGGTTATAATCTGCTCCGTGAAGTAATTTTGGCAATCTCGGTGTTATCACAAATTTGTTATTCATATGCTTTTCCTTTCCTGTTGGGTTTATTTTTTATTGGCTGAGGGAGCAGTCTGAATATCATCAACCTCTTTCACATTCAAAACACACCACTTTGCTCCGATTCTTCCGATATAAACATCAAATTTCACATCTTCGCTTGATACAGAACCCTCAAAGCTTACTGTGGTTTTGACAACCTTTTCTTCTGCTATGCTAACACTTTTTCCGTATTGTTCTTGATAATCCAGCTCCTCTTTGATTATATCGCCTCTGTCCATTTCAGTGGTTTCATCAATCGAAACGGTACTCTTAAAGCCCTTTCCGAATACATTGATATAGTCAGAATACAGCGTTTCCATTGCCTTATCCTTGTCAAGTCCCTCTGCCTTTATAGCCTTATTGTTTTCCTTAGCAAGGTCCCTTGAAAAGCAAGCGTTATATTTATCATAATCCATCTCACATATTGAGGTGAAATACTGATTTATCAAATCATCAGGATCGTTTCTTGAGAACATACCCTGATTATACAGAACAAACAGTATAATTCCCACAACCAGAACAACAAGAATTATTAGCAGGATTTTCTGATTTCTTTTTTGCTTCACAGTCTTGTTTTTAGGTTTTTTTCCTTGTGCTAAACGCTCTTTTGCTAGGCGTTCCTGCTCATCAAGAGGAAGAAATCTCTCGGGTATTTTTGTTTTATACTTTTTTGCAGCTTTTATCTTTAAATTGGGATTTCCGTACCCACAGTGCTCGCAGTATTCGCCCGTATATTCTTTGCCGCAGCTTTTACAAATTTTAGGCATTTTATATCATCCTTTCTGCATTAAAACTTAATCAATTTAAAGAAAGTTTAACATAAATCATATAGGTTTTCAAGTGGGTTTTTCATTAAATTTGATAAGCAAAAAGGAGATAAGAAAAAATCTTATCTCCCCAGCTAGTTATGGTTGTTGTTTTAAAACTTATTATTCCACTGATATTTCGGCAGAATTATGAGCGCCATCGTCGTTAACATTAATATTTGCTTCAAGGTTTTCATCTTCCTCGTCATTCGTACCATATGCAAAGCTTTGACGTGAACCGTCAGAACTTTCTACTTCAAAAGAAGTAATTTTACGACCTTCATCGTCTACATATGTTTTGTAGTTTTTAATATGCTCTGTGGGGTTTACCTCGTCTCCGTTAATAAAAATTTTAACTTTGTCGAACAATGCTCCGTCTGTAGCTGCATTTACTGTGAAAGTTCCGCATACTAAAGCTGCAATTACCGCTAATACGATTATCAGACCCTTATGTCTGAAGGTTTTTTTCCTTGTCTCTGTCATACATAACATCCTTTCAATAGCTTCTTCAGATGGACAGACCATTGAAAAAGTGTTCTTATAATACTCTTTATTCATTGTTCCATTCATCTCCTAATAATTGTTTTAATTGTGTTCGTGCACGGTGAAGTCTGGTTTTGACTGCGGATTCGTTTATTTTCAGTACGTCGGCTATTTCTTTGACGGATAAGTCTTCGTAATAAAAAAGGTGAATAACTGCGCTCTGCTTTTTCGGAAGACTCATAACGGCTTTGAACAAATCATAATCACATTCATAATCAAAGCTGTATTTCTCCTTTGCATCTTCCAGAGGAACAGAACGCTTCCTGAAGGGCGATTTTATATAGTTTTTGCTTTCATTGACGCAAACTCTGGTCAACCATTTATCAATATGAGGAATATCCTCAAAGGATTTGTTGTATCGCCACAGTTTTAAAAAAACGTTTTGCATAACGTCCTCTGCATCTGTTTGATTATGCGTGAATGACAGTGCAATGAGAAAAATCCGCTGATTATTCAGTTTTACTGCACAAACAAATTCGTGCTCAGTCATAATTTCACCGCCTGTACTTTGAAAAGCCTTTCACTATAATAACAATTATAAAAGGTAAAAGGTTACAAAATAAATCAAAAAATCCTGCTAATAATTCTTGTTATTTTGATTCAAACCCTGCTTCCTCGACCAGCGGCGAGCCGCCGCAAGCAGTTCGCGCACTGATTTAGTTCGTGGGTTTAGCTTTGAAAGCTAAGGCACGGCTGAATCAACACACGGCGGTACTGTGTGGTATAACACGCGATTGCTGTTTGAAGTATAGTGAAAGAAAAGAACTATCCCCAAACGCATACCAAAAATACCCCTGCCCTATTCAGAGCAGAGGTGTTTTTTTATATCCTCACATAATCCATAACCCTGTTATATTCGTTTTCGCCGATTGCATATACCAATTCAAGAGTATTATTATACCGCCCGCCAATCGTTTCACGATAGTCTATTATCTTCATTGCCGCTTCTTCGTCAATCAGCAAGCTGTCCATAAGCTTTTCTTTATCAGCCGTGTTTATGTTCACGATTTTCATTTGCTTTTTTGCTGTTGTAGTTGTTGTCTTTGAAGTCCGTGATGTTCCGGCTTTATTGGTCCTTGCTTTTGTTGTTTTTGATGTAACCTTACTTGTTGTGATCTCTTTATACTTATCCTCTGATACATAAAGATATTTCTTTAGCTTTTTATATGTTGCATCTCCAATTCCACTGATTTCCTTTAGCTGAAGTAAATTTGAATAGTATTTCAGCTTTTTTCTGTAATTGAGGATTTTCTTTGCTGTTTTCTCACCTATGCCGTCAATCTGCATCAGCTCGTCTTTTGTTGCTTTATTTATATCTATCGGGAAATCAACAGAAATAGTAACAGATGTTGCCTTGGTTGATTTAGCAGTTGTTTCATATCTTCTTGTAGTACCCTGCTTTTGGCCGGTTCGTTCCTTTTTAGCAGTTGTCGTCTTTTTGCTTGACGATGATTTAGTTGTTCCACTTGTATCTACGCTTTGAGAAACACTGGTCACAAGCTTAATCGTTGAAGACTCATCATCATTATTGACAACCAAAAACACTATTGCGCAAGTCAAAACAATCAAAATCATAAAGGCTACTAATACGTTCTTAGAATTTATGTCGATCACCCAATTTCGCAATAATAGGTACTAAAAATTCTTCGCAATATTAGTATACCGAACTATTTTTATTTAGTCAAATATTTTGTCAGATAAAGTAGTTTTATGTGTTTTATTGGTGATTGATGGGGAAAGGCACCTAGAGGCTAGAGGTTAGAAGCAAGACGGTGTGTGAATTACAATTAGTATAAAATAAATGTCTGACAGTGATTGTCAATTTTTTGTTTATAAAATTATTTCTAAAACTATTGACAAGACTGTATAAACTGTATATAATACATATATACAGTTAAATAGAGAGGTGATAACGTGAATATACTTATTGACAATAAAAGCGGTGCCCCGATTTACGACCAGATATATAATCAAATAAAAAGTCAGATAATAAGCGGAGATTTAAAGGAAAACGAAATGCTTCCGTCTATTCGGGGCCTGGCAAAGGATTTGAGAATCAGCTTTATAACTACAAAACGGGCATACGATGAGCTTGAAAAGGAAGGCTTTATTTATACCATTCAGGCAAAGGGCTGTTTTGTTGCACCAAAGAATGTGGAACTGCTCAGAGAGGAAAATCTGAAAAAGATCGAGGAACATATCGATCAGATAATAAGGCTTGCCGCTTCGTGCAATTTGAGCAAAGAGGATATTATTGAAATGATTAAATTTAATCTGGAGGATTTATAATGAACGCACTTGAAATAAAAAACTTGTCGAAATCTTTTTCCGGCTTTAAGCTGGATAATTTGAACCTTACACTGCCGAGCGGGTGTATTATGGGTTTGATTGGAGAAAATGGAGCGGGAAAAAGTACCACAATCAAACTGATTTTAGATATGCTTCACAAAGACAGCGGAACTATAAAAATTCTTGGCAGAGTTAATCAGGATAATATTTATCTAACAAAAGAGGATATAGGCGTTGTAATTGACGAGGTCGGAATACCTCAATGTTTAAACGCAAAGCAGGTCGGGAAAATTATGAGTTATACTTTTCATAATTGGAATGACGAAGAATATGCAAACTATCTAAAAAAATTGTCTATTCCAGCTGACAAGCCGTTTAAAGACTTCTCTAGAGGTATGAAAATGAAGCTCGGCATAGCGATAGCTATGTCTCACGACAGTAAGCTGTTGCTGCTTGACGAGGCTACCAGCGGTCTTGACCCTGTTGTGAGAGACGAGGTAGTTGAGATGTTAAGCGAATTTACTAGAGACGAAAACCATTCTATTCTCATTTCATCTCATATTGTCAGCGATCTTGAAAAGATATGCGACTATGTGGCGTTTCTTCACAAGGGTAAGTTGCTGTTGTGTGAAGAAAAGGATCGTCTGCTCGGTGAATACGGTATAATTCACTGTAGCACAGAACAGTTAAGCGAGCTTGATTCAAAAGCAGTAAAGAATAAAAAAGAGACTCCTTACGGAGTTGAGGCGATAGTATTGCGTGATAATGTTCCAAATGATATGAAAATCAGTCCTATAAGCATTGAAGAACTGTTTATATTTATGGTAAAGGAGGCAAAATAGGATGAAAGGATTGCTTCTAAAAGATTTATATATGATAAAAAAGTATTGCAGATTTCAGTTGTTGTTTGTTGCTGTCATTCTTGCAGGTTCACTTGTAACAAATAATGTATTTTTTATTTTCTATCCCTGTTTGATTTCGGGTATAATTCCTGTAACATTACTTTCCTATGATGAACTGAGCAAATGGAATGAATATAGCGCAGCTCTGCCGTACAAAAAGTCGCAGTTGGTTTCTGTAAAATATATTATAGGTATGTCCGCTCAGATTTTAGTGTTTATTATATCCGGCGTCATTCAGGCGATCAAAATGAACATTGACGGAATATTTGTGTTGAATAATTTTTTAATTCTTATGGCAACTCTGTTGGTAATATCCTTTTTGATGCCTTCGGTAACGCTTCCGTTTATGTTTAAGCTGGGTGCGATAAAGGGACGAATTGCGTATATTATTGTGATTTTTGTTTATTTTGCAGGTGTTGGTGTTTTTTCTTCATATCTGGTTGACGGCTATATTAAAATCATATCGTTTAGCAGTATTATCACAATTGTATGTTTAGCCGTAATTGCATTGTACGCTCTTTCCTGGAGGCTGTCGATTGCGTTTTATAAAAAGCGGGAAGTGTAATAATTAAAGGCGTCGCCTTGCGACGCCCCTTTCTATATATCCTACTCATCTGTAACTGTTTTAATATGAAGCTCTTCTAACTGCTTTTCATCGACCTCAGCAGGGCAGGCGCTCATAAGCTCGCTTGCATTTTGTACCTTTGGAAAGGCAACTACGTCACGCAGAGACTCTGCTCCGCACATAATCATAGCAAGCCTGTCAAGACCTATTCCCATTCCTCCGTGAGGAGGTGAAGCGTATTTGTATGCGTCAACTAAAAATCCGAATTTAGCTTCTATTTCTTCATCTGTCATACCGAGAGCCTCGAACATCTTTTGCTGTAATTCAAAATCAGTAATTCTCATAGAGCCGGAAGAAAGTTCAGTGCCGTTCAAAACCAAGTCGAAAGCCTTTGCACGAACATTTTCAGGGTCGGTATCAAGCATAGGAATACATTCTTCCATAGGCATTGTAAACGGGTGGTGCATTGCTATCCACTCGCCTGTTTCCTCGTCCTGCTCAAAGAACGGCATTTCTGTGATCCATAGGAACTTATATCCGTCAGGTATAATATTGAGCTTCTTTGCAACAAGCAAACGAAGTGCGCCTAAAGTCGGCAGAACGACTTTATTTTTATCTGCAACTATAAGGATAACGTCTCCCTTTTCAGCGCCAAGTATTGATAAGATTTTTTCAAGCTCGCCCTCTTTTAAGAACTTCTTGAAAGAGCAGGAAGGCTCGTCGTCTATCCAGCGGATATATGCAAGCCCTTTAGCGCCTATGCCTTTTGCGTGCTCGGTCAGCTTGTCTATCTCCTTTCGGGTATAAACATCCGCTGCATTTTTTGCAACTATCGCCCTTACGCTCCCACCGTTTTCAAGAGCGTTTTTAAAGACGATAAATTCAACATCTTTAACAGCGTCTGATATATCCTGAATCTCCATTCCAAACCTTGTATCAGGCTTGTCCGAGCCGTATCTCGACATAGCGTCTTTAAAGGTCATTCTGGGAAGCGGCAGCGGTATATCTACATTTAAAATGTCTTTAAAGAGCTTTTTAATAAAGCCTTCACCCATTTCCAGCAAATCGTCAACGTCAACAAAGGACATCTCCAGGTCGATTTGAGTAAATTCAGGCTGTCTGTCGGCACGAAGATCCTCGTCACGGAAGCATCTTGCAAGCTGAATATATCTGTCATAGCCAGAAACCATAAGAAGCTGTTTGTAAATCTGCGGCGATTGAGGAAGTGCGTAAAACTTTCCCTGATGAACACGAGAGGGAATAATGTAATCCCTTGCACCCTCCGGAGTCGATTTTATCATCATCGGAGTTTCAATCTCGATAAAACCGTTTTCATAAAAATACTCTCTTGCACATTTTGCGATATTATGACGCATTATGATATTTTTCTGAAGTCTCTCGTTTCTCAAATCCAGATACCTGTATTTGAGTTTAAGCTCGTCGTTTACCTTGTCTGTTTTTGAAATTTCAAACGGAGGTGTTTCAGATTTTGAAAGAACCCTTAAATCGTTTACTATTATTTCAATTTCACCTGTTTTGATTTCCTTGTTTACGCTTTCACGCTTTTTGACATCACCTTTAGCCATTAAAACATACTCAGCATGACATCCTGATGCCTTTTCAAATATTTCTCTGTCCGTTTCATCGTTGAAAGAAAGCTGAACAATTCCAGTTCTGTCTCTCAAATCAATAAATATAAGGTTTCCTAAGTCTCTTATCTTCTGAACAAAACCGCATACAACAACTTCACATTCAACATTCGGAACTTCACCACAGTAATGCGTTCTTTTAAGTCCGTTCATAGTGTCTGTTTTCATATTTATAATAAACTCCTTTTTGTAGTTTTCTAAGCGTCTGCATTTTCTTTCTTGCTTTCAGGAGGCGTATCATACTCCGAAAAATATTTTTTAATCTTCTGAAGGGTGTTGTTATCCCAAAGGAATATATAAACCGCTAGGCAGGTAATAGCTAAAAGTATAAGCCCTGCCGTAAGATTTTGAGTAAGTCCTATAATAGTTATAAAAAGCCAGAAGATAATAATAACCAAAGATATAATCAGATTAGATGTTTTTCTTTTGAATTTTCCCTCTATTTTTGTGCCGTTATCCTCACCTTCGCCAAGTTTTCCGACAAACATAGGGTTATCAAGGTCACGCTTTCCGAATTGGTGGAAGTGAACCTCAATAGTATTATCGTTTCTTTTTCCATAGTAAAGATCGCTCAGGAAAAAGTCCTTTCTAAGCTGACGATAGGTGTAGCTTTTTATATCTCTGTCAAATTTCTTTTTATATTCAGAGTTAGTGTAAGGGCACTCAAATTCATATTTCTTTGAGGTTATAATAAACATAATTCATCAGTCTTTCCTTTTAATATGATTGTGAATTTTAATCCTTAAATGACAAATCATCGTCAATAAAGATCGGAGCGTCATCAATCATATAACACATAAGCACTTCCTGAAATCTGCCGCAGAATTTATCATCAAGTGTTATCTCTGTTTCCTCGCCTGTATCCATTTGTCTAAGCCTTGCCTGCTTTGATTCAAGCTCATTATCGCCCAAAACAAGTGTGAACTTTGCGTCTATTTTGTTTGCATACTTCATTTGTGCTTTAAGCCCTCTGTCCATAAGGTCATATTCTACATAAAATCCCTCATCACGCAAAACGGGTGCCAGCGATGCAGCATAGCTTTTAGCATTCTCGCCCAGTGACGCTATATATAAATCGCAGGTGTTCTTTTCAATAAACTCGCTGCCTGAGCTTTCCATTGTGAGCAACAGTCGCTCTATCCCAGAGCCAAAGCCGAGAGCAGGGGTTGGCTGACCGCCCAGCGTTTCAACAAGACCGTCATATCTTCCTCCGCCGAGAACTGTTCCCTGTGCACCGATCGAGTTTGTAATAAACTCAAATACAGTCTTTGTGTAGTAGTCAAGACCTCTGACGATTTTGGTATCTATAACAAATTCAATTTCCATATCTGAAAGGATTTTCTGAAGCTTTTTAAAATGTTCATCACAATCTTCGCAAAGATAATCTAAAATAACAGGCGCACCCTTTGCAATATCTGAACAGATTGGAGACTTGCAGTCTAAAATACGCATAGGATTTTTGTCCAGACGTTCCTGACAGGTGTGGCAAAGCTCCTCTTTTCTGTCAGAAAAGTATTCTTTCAGAGCCTGATGATACTTTGCTCTGCACTTAGGACAGCCGATTGAATTAAGGTGAAGCGTTACATCTTTGATACCCAATCTTTCTATAACGCCTTTTGCAAGAGCAATAACCTCAGCATCTGCTGACGGTGATGACGGACCTATCATTTCACAGCCGAATTGGTGGAATTCTCTTAATCTTCCTGCCTGAGGCTTTTCGTGACGGAAGCAAGGAGTTATATAAAACAGCTTTTGCGGAACGCCCTCGTTGAGTATTCCGTTCTCTAACATTGCCCTGATTACACCGGCAGTTCCCTCGGGTTTGAGAGTAAACTCCGAATCCCCCTTTGCGGTTACTGTATACATCTCTTTTTGTACAACATCTGTTGTGTCACCAACTGAACGTATAAAAAGTCCCGTGTCTTCGAATGTCGGCGTTCTTATTTCTTTAAAGCCGAACTGCTCGGCTGTTTCCCTGCATACTTTCTCTATGGTTTGCCATTTGTGAGATTCGCTCGGTATAACATCCTGAGTTCCCCTTGGCCTTTGTACAGTTGACTTTGCCATAATTCACCCTCCTAATAAACTAAAAAATAAAAGCCGCCCCCAAAGGGACGACCGTAATAATCGTGATACCACCCTAATTGCTCAGAATATTCTGAACCACTCTGACCTTTAACGCAGGTAACGCCCGTCCTTTTATTCAGACGGAAGCTCATAGGTGTCTTTCATAAGAGCTTTCAAAGGTGCTTTCAGCAAACGCACCCTCTCTGAGTTGAAATATCTTACTACTCCTCTAATCACAGCTTTTGTTTTATTGATATGATTTTAACACATTTGCAAAAAGTGTTGTGTTAATTTTTTGTTAAATTCTTGTTGGATTAACAATATTTCGCCAATCCAGATCGCCGTGCTCCAGCGAATGTATCAAAGCTTCTGCTGTTGCAATGTTTGTAGCAACAGGAATATTGTGCACGTCGCAAAGTCTTAAAAGATTTGCTTCGTTTGGCTGCGGAGTAATAGGATCTCTGAAATATAACAGCAAATCTATTTCATTGCATGAAATTCTTGCAGAAATCTGTTCGTCACCGCCCTGAGCGCCGCTTAGATATTTTTGTATATTAAGCCCTGTTGCTTCAGATACCAGTTTTCCTGTAGTACCCGTAGCGCAGAGATTATGTCTGCTTAAAATTCCGCAATATGCAATGCAAAACTGTACCATAAGTTCTTTCTTTTTGTCGTGAGCGATAATTGCAATGTTCAAGGCAACTTCTCCTTTAATCTATTTGTTTTAATTTAACCTGTCCCTTTCATTTTATCATAAATTATAATAATTGCAACGGAAATTTTGCAAAAAAATTCAAAATTGTTGATTATGGAATATAAAGTATAAAAAAATTGGCAATATTGCACAATAGGAACATTGAATTTACAGGCTATAAGTTGTTAAAGATATTTGCTTTTTCTTACAACAATATATTATTGGCAAATTATATTTTTTTATTCTACAATTTTGTAAAAGCGATATATAACACTTGTTTGTCAAATCCTTAATCCTCTAATCTCCAATTCACCATACTGACAGCACTAATGCAAAAAGGTACGTTTTATATAAGCCTGACGAAATAACACGCTCGTCAGGCCTTAATTTTTGTCGTTATTTTTCAGATAAAAGCTGTTCGGCAGATGCAATTTTAACCGCTATGCAGAAAATTTCAATTGCCTGTTTTAACTCTTCAACCGGCGGGAATGTCGGTGCAATTCTGATATTTGAGTCATCAGGATCATTTCCATAAGGGAATGTAGCTCCTGCATCGGTGAGAACAACTCCTGTTTCCTTGCAAAGGGACACAATTTTCTTTGCACAATTTTTCATTGAGTTAAAGCTTATAAAGTAACCGCCGTTTGGTTTGTGCCATTTCCCGATCCCTAGCGGTGCAATTTCCTTTTCCAGAGCCTCCAAACAAACATCAAATTTCGGTTTTATAATTTCAGCGTGCTTTTTCATATGCTCTTCCAGTCCTGCGTAGCTTCCGAAGAACTTTACATGGCGCAGCTGATTGATTTTGTCAAAGCCGATAGTCTGTATCGTCATAAGCGAGAGTAGATAGTCTACGTTCTTTTTGCTTGCACCCAAAACGGCAATTCCGCCGCCCGCAAATGAAATTTTTGATGTTGATGCAAATATGTAAACCATATCCTCGTTCCCTGCTTTTTTACATTCGTCAAGAATATTAAGCAGCTTGTCGTGAGTATCAGTAAGATGGTGAATACAGTATGCGTTATCCCAGAATATTCTGAAATCATTTGCTTTTGGCTTTAAATTTGCAAATCTTCTTACAACCTCGTCTGAATAGGTTGTTCCTGTTGGGTTTGAATACATAGGAACGCACCAGATTCCCTTGATTGTTTCATCGTTTGCAACAAGCTCTTCAATCATATCCATATCAGGACCGTCTGAATAAAGCGGAACATTTATCATTTCTATTCCAAAGCTTTCACAGATAGCAAAGTGTCTGTCATAACCCGGAACAGGACAGATCCATTTGATTTTTTCATAATCCTTCCAAGGCTTATCAACACCGTTTACACCGAAAATAATGCCCTTTGCAATAGTGTCATACATAAGATTGAGGCTTGAATTTCCACCAATAATCATTTCGTCGGCTGAAACACCCAGCATAGGAGCAAACAGCTCTTTTGCATCACATATGCCCTCAAGTCCGCCGTAGTTTCTGCAATCCGTTCCATCTGATGCGGAATAGTCGGCGTCAAAGCTGTTTACCGAAGCCAGCATTTTTACGGCTAGATCAAGCTGTTCTGTGCTTGGCTTTCCTCTTGCCATATTAAGCGATAATTTTTTTGCTTTAAATTCTTCAAGTCTTGCTTTGTTTTCAGAAAGAAAAGCCTCAAGCTCTTCTTTTGTCATATCTTTAAGCAGCATTAAAAGACCTCCTAAAAAGTTGTAAAACAAATATCATTATTATTTTATTACAAAAGGTCACAAAATGCAAGTCAAACATAAATTTCTTGCAAAAAATTCGCTAAATGCACTAATTTAAGTCTGAATTTCTTTGATATATGAGCAGTTAAAACAAAAATCCACCATTAAAAATAACAGTGGATTTTGTGTGATTATATTATCCAGACTTGATAATCATTAGCTCTCGTGATTATAGCAGTGTCGACTTTGAATAAGCGCTTGTCATATTTCTGTTTTGTGCTTTCAGCTTCAATGAAATCTTATCGGTGATAAGAGCGATAAACTCGCTGTTTGTCGGCTTGCCCTTTTCAACATTGACAGTATATCTGAAGAACGAGTTAAGCGTTTCAATATCTCCTCTGTCCCAGGCAATCTCAATAGCGTGGCGTATAGCACGCTCAACCCTTGATGCGGTTGTGTTGAAGTCCTTTGCAACAGTCGGGTATAAGACCTTGGTTACACATTCAAGCATTTCTCTGTTTTTAACAGACAGCATAATTGCATCTCTTAAATAGTGATAGCCCTTAATATGGGCAGGAACGCCAACCTGATGAATTATATCTGTTACAGCAATTTCAAGAGAAACCTCGTCAAATGATTTTGTAACATTTACCTCTTCAACGACAGGTGTCTCTTCAACCCCCATCATTTCGTTAATTCGCTTAGCCAGATAGTTGATGTCAATAGGCTTTCTCAGATAACATTCAACACCCTTTTCAAATGCCGCTTTTTCCAGATACGGATCTGCGAAAGATGTGCAAACGATAAAATGAGGTTTTTTGTACGGTGTGTGGTTGAGTTTTTCAACAAGCTCAGCACCATTAAGATTAGGCATAATGATGTCCATAATAACTACATCGGGTGCTTCATTTTTGATAGCGTCAAATAAAATCAAGCCATCCTTTGGCCTTGCAATAACATAAAAGCCCTTGTTTCTGAGAAGACTTGCAAAATTCACCCCGAAGTCCTTGCTGTCGTCGCCTAATAATACTTTAATCTTACTCCTCATAGTCTTTTTACTCCTTTGATTTAATTAGTAGATGTAATTTTTTTTAATCTGATTTTATTATAACAGATTTAAAGAGGATACATTTTAAAATATTTTAAATTACCTAAAAATGATTTATTTTCTAGGTATCGTCCCTTGTTCCATATATTAGCACAAAGCAAGCTGAATATCAATAGGAAAATACAAAAAAACTCATTAAATTTTCGTCAATTTCAATAGTTTACCGACATTATCAATCACAAACTATAACATTCTGTATAAAGTAGAGCGTTTATTACAATTAGTGTTATTTTTCGACTAATTTGTTCCCGAAAATATAGGATGTTTCAGCTTTTGAGCTATGCGGCCAAATTAAGACTGTTTTTGTTGTCTGAATTTGTCTGAGATTGTGAAATCATCGTCTGAGCTAAAATCCCATACCCCATAGTAGAGTTGTTGACAAAAACATGTGTGACCGCTCCTATCAGCTTTCCGTTTTGAATAATAGGGCTTCCGCTCATACCCTGAAGAATTCCGCCCGTCTTTTCTAACAAGTCCTTATCCGTTACCTTGATAACAAGATTTTTTGAGTCGGGATCATTCAAGTTTACCTGCTCAATACTGATAGAATACTTTTGCGGCTGTGATCCGCTTATTGTCGTCAACATTTCTGCCTTTCCCTTTTTTATTTCACTAAAGTCTGCAACCTCAATTTCTTTGTTATCACTTGGCGATTCATTAAGCGAACCAAATACTCCGCAGGTTGTGTTCTGTGAAACTCTTCCTATTTCATTTTCGCTTAAAAATCTTCCTCTCAGCTCTCCGGGAACCCCGTTCGAGCCTTTTTTGTAGCCGGTTATAGATACATTGCATATCTCTCCGCTGGATAACGGCATAATTTCTCCTGTATCAGCATCACAAATTGGGTGTCCCAAACCTCCGAAAACACCTGTTGACGTATTATAAAATGTTATCGTTCCAATTCCTGCTGATGAATCTCTTACCCACATTCCTGATTTATAGCTTTTTTCACTTTCGCAATATTCGGGCGTAAGCTGCAGCGATATTTCTTCGGCTGATGAATTGTTGTCATCTGAATTTTTACGCTTTAAGACAACCTCAACAGCTTCTCCTTTGCTTGAAGAAATTGCCTTTGATAAATCTTCATTTGAAGTTATTTTTACACCGCCAATGGAAATAATAATATCACCAACTTGAATTCCTGCTTTTTTTGCAGGACAAGAATCCTTTCTACCGTTAATATCCGAAAGCCTTACTACCATAATGCCTTCGGTAAGCATTTTTATTCCGAACGGCTGTCCGCAGGCTATAACCTTTTTTACATTTCCGTTTACAGCAATAGCATCGGCGGGCTGAGCTTTAAGTCCACCGAACTGATCGGAAATATTAAAGGCCGATATAAACGACGGGATATTAGCGCCGTTAAAAGAGAAAAAGGTAATTGAGGTCATCAAAAGAAATGAAGTCAGCAAAATAAACGCCAAAGATTTTACCGTCTTTTTCATATAACAATTATCCTTTCATATATTGCTTGATTTAAGCGTAAGGAAATCAAAGGCATAGCCTTATGAAATTCTTGTCACTTAAATTTTTATATCTGATGCGCATCTCTATTATGTTTTGCAGATTGAGTGACATAATTCTATGGTATTTAAAGAAGTATTTGTTTTGGTGTTTATGTTAATCAGGGGTTGAGTTTTTGGGCAGAATTATGTATACTAATAATATATTTACGAATGATAATCAATAAGAACACTTCTTAAGCGTTTTTTATGAGGACATCTTTAGAAAGGGGCAATTTTAGCTATGTCAAAATCAGCAAGGCTTAAAAGAATAAAACAAGACAGAATGAAAAACGATGAAGCTTTCAGAAAAAAAGAAGAGGAGCGAAAAAACTCCTCCAAAGCTGTGAAAAAATTTGTTCGCAGTGAATCAATCTGGGTTAAGCTTTTGAAATTTATAATGGTTTTGCCGTTTTTATATTCAGGATTTTTCTATGGCGGAATAACAATTATAGGAATTTTGAAAAGATATATAGAAAACATAGATACATATGTCGGGATAGTTCTTCTTATTTGTCTTGCTGCTATGCTTTTGGCGATAATTTTAACATTCAAGCGTTTTTATATACCGGGCTTTATCCTTTCACTGATATCCGTGCTCACATATTTTTTTATAACAAAAAAATATTTTGTAGATTTTGTAACAGGAAAGGTTGCTGAGGACGGCAATATAAATCCCGAATATAAATATATGATTTGGTTTTATCCGATACTTCTGTTCTTATTATGCTCGTTTATTCTGTTGATTATAGATGTATTCAGGCTAATTAAGAAAAAACGCAGGGAAAAAGAAAAAAAGGATAACGCCCCAACAAAGAGCATTGTTGATTAAATTTACACAAAAAAATAAGCTGCCGAATCATTTCGACAGCTTTTGTTGTATCCTGATGATTTAAAAAAATTCTCCTTTAGCATACACGCCAAAGGAGAGCGATTATTTTTTGTATATTGCGATTTTAATCTATCTTAAAATCCGCCGTTTTATTCTTTTGAAAATTTTATCGTACAAATTGTAATTTGGTTACTTGTAAAATTCTTTATATAAGCTATTACCCTTTTCAATTATTTTTTGCAATTCTGTTTTATCATAGTTTAATTCTTCACTTAATTTTTCTATGTTGTTTTTGTTGGATTTTAAATTAGAAGAAGATCCTATTACTATGTTATTTTTATCATATATTGTAAAATTATATTCATTGTATTCAGTCCATAAACCTGACATATATTTTCCATCTTCCATTTTAATGTCACAATATAAATCTCTAACATTAAAATCTAAATCAAAATCCAATAATGGTGGCATTTTCTGATTAGGCGCTCCAAATTCAATGTTATCTGTATAAGTCATAGAATAATAGCCATCTCTATTTTTCTTAAAATTATTTTCTTGTAAAGCTATTGTAAATGAAGTTTCTAATCTGTTTTTTGTAAAATGATATTTTATAACATATCCACCAAAAGTTAAAATAAATATTCCAATAATTATACTAATAACAAGTAATATTTTTTTATACTTTGAACTACCTTTTATGCTTCTATCAATATTTTCAATCATTTCGGTATCACCCTTTAATAAAATGTCCAATGAAATATGAAATTGATCGCTTATTTTTACAAGCGTTTCTATATCTGGATAACTTTTAGAATTTTCCCAACTAGATATAGTTTGTCTAGTTACATTAAAAAGTTCTGCAAAATCTTCTTGAGACATTTTATTATCCTTTCTTATTTTTAATAATTGTTTACCCAGATTCATAAATTCCCTCCTTTCAATCAACACTTTATCACTAAACACCAAATTATTCTATCAAATCATTTTTACATTATAAGTTTTTTTAGCAAAGAATCTTTGCTTTCCTAAATTTCTAGTGCCTTTTTGTCTTTATTAAGTTGCTATTTCATTTCAGCATAATTACCCATATCTTTAACATTTATCATAAAACACCGTCCTTTTTTGCTAATTTTTTTGTAAAACAAAAAAATCAACCCGAACGGATTGATTATATGTTAAGTTCAAACTATAAAAGTTCGAACAGAAACGCCGCTGGAGCTTGTGACGGGACTCGAACCTGCGACCTGCTCATTACGAATGAGCTGCACTACCAACTGTGCTACACAAGCATATTGAGTTTGTAATTCTTTTAAAGTTATTATACCATAGAACACACTTATGTCAATAGTTCAAATTTTAATTTTGTTTTAATTCCGAGTGTTGAATTTATTCTTGTTCGCCCATGCTAAAATCAATTAAACAACCCCGGTTATATTTTTTCATATAATGAACAAAACAATACTATAAGGCAAAATTAAGGACTGAGAAAAATGGAAAAGTATTCAGGTAAAAGCGTTTTCGGTGGTATTGCAATAGGTAGAATTCAGATGTTTAAAAAGAGACGACAAGAAATCAAAAACATAAAATCGGACAATCCTGCCTTTGAAATAACAAGATTCAACAATGCAAGAAATATAGCTATTGCGGAGCTTGAAAATCTATACAACAAATCGCTGAAAGAAGTCGGGGAAGAAAACGCCGCAATATTTAAAATTCATCAAATGATGCTGAATGATATAAATTACACTGAGTGTGTTGAAAATTTTATCACAAAGCAAGGCGTAAGTGCCGAGTTTGCGATTGCCGCCACAAGAGATAGTTTTCATTATATGTTCTCTGAAATAGACAACGAATATATAAAAGCACGCTCCGTTGATGTGAGAGATGTTTCAGAACGGCTTATAAGAATTCTATGCAACGCTGAAAGCAATGGTATGGATTCAAAGGTGCCGTCTATAATAGTTTCCGATGACCTTGCACCAAGCGAAACGGTACAGCTTGATAAGGATCTGGTTTTAGGGTTTGTAACGGCACACGGAAGCTCTAATTCTCACACCGCAATACTTGCACGAACAATGGGAATACCTGCGGTAATTTCCGAAAATATTCCGCTTGACGGTTCGATAAATGGGAAAATGGCAGTTATTGACGGCTATAACGGTATGGTTTATATTGATCCTGACAAAAGGCTTGTAAAAGAAATGCAAACCATACAGATAAAAGAGCTTCAAAGAAGAAATCTTCTATCGAAGCTTAAAGGAAAAGAAAACATAACATTAGACGGAAAAAAGGTTGATCTTTATGCAAATATCGGAAACACAAAGGATTTATCTTCGGTTATTGAAAATGATGCCGACGGAATAGGTCTTTTCCGAAGCGAATTTATATATCTTGAAAAAAACAGCTTTCCTACTGAGGAGGAGCAGTTTCAAATCTACAAAACTGTCGCCGAATCGCTTTCGGGAAAAAGAGTTGTGATAAGAACCCTCGACATTGGTGCTGACAAGCAGGCTGACTATTTCAATTTAGAAAAGGAAGAAAACCCTGCTCTTGGGCTTCGTGGCATAAGAATCTGCCTGACAAATCACGAGGTTTTTAAAACACAGCTTCGTGCATTATACAGAGCAAGCGTTTTCGGACAGATCGCAATTATGTATCCGCTTATTACATCTGTTGAAGAAATTTATGAGATCAAACGGATTTCAGATGAGGTGAAAAAAGAGCTTGACAAGCAGAATATACCTTACAACAGAGATATTAAGCAGGGCATAATGATTGAAACGCCTGCCTCCGCCCTTATTTCTGACAAACTAGCCAAAGAGGTTGACTTCTTCAGTATCGGAACAAATGACCTATCTCAATATGCTCTGGCAATAGACAGGCAAAATTCAGAGGTCGAAAGGTTTTATAATTCTCATCATCTTGCTGTTCTCAGAATGATTAAAATGGTAGTGGACAATGCCCACAAAAATGGCATCAGGGCGGGCATATGCGGAGATCTGGGTGGTGATTTATCACTCACCGAAACTTTTATAAAGATAGGGGTTGACGAGCTTTCCGTTTTACCGTCAATGATTTTGCCACTGAGAGGAAAAATTAGAAAAACCGATACATCAAAGATAGATATTGAATTTGAATGACGAGATTTATGCTCTCATCGGAAACATCTTCTGATGGGAGCTTTTTATTGAAAAAAAGAAAAATTATTACTATAATAGTATTACATTCTTTTATTACACAACGCTTGTTAAAAATATTTTAATAAAAATATTTAAATAAAAGTGAGACTTTTTGCGTTATTAAACGCTTAAATATAATGAAGAAGTATTTTTTACTTACAAGAGGTGAAAATTTTTGGCTACTGACGCAGAATATTACTATCAATTTCTTAACGGCGACAACTCAGGTCTTGAAGAGCTGGTAAAGATGTTTAATAACAATTTAATACTTTTTATCAATAGATATGTAAATAATTTATCAACCGCAGAAGATCTGGCTGCCGATACATTTGCTGAACTTATAGTAAAGAAGAGCCCGTATATTGAAAAATATTCATTTAAAACATGGCTGTTCAGAATAGCAAGAAACAACGCTATTGATTACATACGAAAAAACAGAAGACATATGAATGTTTCTCTGCCCGATTACGACACCGCAGAGGAAGACGCTTTAGAACGCTCGGTAGTAAAAAGCGAACAACAGACAGAGCTGCATGCCTCGCTTAAGAAATTAAAAAAAGATTACAGCGATGTTTTGTATCTGATTTACTTTGATCAGATGTCCTATGAAGAAGCAGGACTTATACTGAAAAAGAACAATAAGCAAATCAAAAACCTTGTGTTCAGAGCAAAGCAATCTCTGAAAGAAACTATGATAAAGGAGGGATTTAACTATGAGGAGTTATAAAGAACAAACCGAAAAAATTCTTGAACTTGTCGAGAAGAAGAAAAAGGCTCGTGAAAAGAAAAATAATATTCTTGTAACCTGTTCAGCGCTTGCAGCATGTGCGATAATAGCTTTGTTCTGCACCTCTTTGTTCTCGGGCAAAAATCAAAGTGCCTCTCTGCCTGTCGATACAAAAATCTTCACCCCTAAAACAGCGACGACTTCAGATAAAAGTGACAATAAAACAAAACCTACAAAGAAAAGGGTAAACTATGAAAAGCCAAAGACCACTACAATACCAATGACCACTGAAAGCATAAAAACAACGACTACCAAAAATACCCCTAAAATCGTTTTTATCTCTACAAATTCCGATAAGTCTCTCCCATCCAATGATTTAAGCAAAACCGACAGCAATGTTATAATCTATAATGGAAAATCCTATGTTAATACCTGCTCACTAGAAGAAAGCGAAACTTCAAAAGCAAATCTGTTGGGTGAATATCTAGGAACTGTCTCGGAAGAATCTGATGATGAGTCTACCGACGATGCGTCTTCTGACGATTCGTCTTCTGATATGAACGGAAAAGTTTATACCATAAACGGATATTCAGAGAGCTTCAGGCTCGGAATGGTCACAAGGGATACGACAACAGGAAATGATTATATTCATATTTTTGATGATTTAGACAGTCTTGCATACTCTGTTCAATCAAGTGGTTCCGAACTTCTTAATGACATTCTGCATATTGACAAGAATTTAAGCTTTATAAATTACTACAGCGGAACGAATCTCTCGGAGGCTTCAACTAATCAGAATGATATTTTAACAAAAATCCCTGAAACAACTATACCGCAGTTTATTGAATGCTTAAATACTGCTTTTCTTATAAACGACGGCGAATCGGCATTTGAGAATGAGGACAAAAAGGTTGCCCTGTTTTTTAATATGACCGACGAAACAACCGCTCAGATATATCTAACAAAGGACGGATATATCTTCTGCGACGGACTGTATTTTAAAACCGACAGTGATATATTCTACGAGGTTTACAATTCCCTCGTTGAAGAATAATATAGCTAACAACATTAAAGCCATACAAGCCTTTATCGGCAAGTATGGCTTTTTATTATGCTGTTTCTCTGATTTTGTTAATAGCTTATTTAAGCAAACTTAATTACTGTATTATCACTAGCTGCTGAGCTTTTTAACAACCAATGTTGAACTTACACCGTCACCGAGCGTTACATTTACAGCAACAGCGGCTGAAATTGCCATATCGACAATATCGCCTGCATTAAGCGTTACAATTACGCTTCCGCTAAACAGGTTCTGAACACCTACCGACAGAACTCTTGTAGATTCGGTCTCCGGAATATTATTGCCGTTTATACGAACAGCAAATGTTAAAGTTGCTCCTAATGCAACAGAAGCAATCTCTGAATAGGTTATCTCGTATATTCCTGCTTGCTCTACCGTTATGCTGTTGTCATCAGCAGTAACATTTAACAATGGCATTGGTGTAGGTAAAGGAACCGATGAAGGTGTTTCTGTCGTAAGAGAAACTACATCCGAAGAATCGTTATAAAGTCCTCCGTATGCAGCTAAACCTTCTGCCGGACCTGTTGGACCCGACGGACCTGTTGCACCCGACGGACCTGTTGCACCCGACGGACCTGTTGGGCCCGATGGACCTGTTGGACCCGATGGACCTGTTGGGCCAGTACCTCCTGTTGCTCCGGTTGCTCCGGTTGCTCCCGTAGCTCCTGTAGCTCCTGTAGCACCCGTTGGACCTACTGCACCGTCTGCACCTGTTGCTCCGGTCGGACCTGTTGGTCCTGTTTCACC
>CANQJW010000017.1 GCA_947624345.1 uncultured Clostridia bacterium
ACAAACTCCTCTATGCTGAATATTTCAATCTGCTCTCGGTTCCCTCTATGCTTTTCTATCATTTTTCATCACCCACTTCTATTTTACCACATTTACGACAAAAAGCATAGCCATTGCTATGCTTTTTCGACAGGCTGAAGCATTTCTCAATTGAGAAATGCTTTTTGGTGCCGGTGACCGGGGTCGAACCGGTACGATGTCGCCACCACTGGATTTTGAGTCCAGCGCGTCTGCCAATTCCGCCACACCGGCAAAATACCACTCAGATATTTTATCATAACAGCAGTATTTTGTCAACTATTATTTTAAATTTATTGATAAAATTCGATTTCGATTATATTATAACCCCTGCATGACGTGTTACATGACAACCAATGTTCACAGACACTGGCAATCCTGCAATGTGAGTAGGAGACTGCTCAATATTCACTGCTAAAGCTGTCACTGTTCCTCCAAAGCCCTGAGGACCTATTCCGAGATTGTTTATTTTATCAAGCATTCTTTTTTCAAGATCTGCATAGAGTGCCTTCGGATTTCTTATCGAAACTGGTCTGCACAGCGCTTTTTTTGCATTATATGCACAGCTTTCAAAGTCTCCGCCAATTCCCACACCTACAACGATCGGAGGGCAAGGATTAGAGCCGGCACTGGCAACAGTATCGACAACAAAATCTACTATCTCGTCATTGGTTGCAGAGGGGGTCATCATTTTAAGCGCTGACATATTTTCGCTTCCAAAGCCCTTAGGGGCAACCATTATCTTAACCTTATCGCCGTCAACTATTTTTGTATGTATAACCGCAGGAGTGTTGTCGTTTGTATTAACCCTTTCCAGAGGGTCAAAAACTATTGATTTTCTCAGATAACCGTCAGTGTATCCCTTTGAAACACCTCTGTTTATTGCCTCATACAAAGCACCGTCAACAAAATGAACATCCTGCCCTATTTCCAAAAAGATAACAGCAATACCTGTATCCTGACAAATAGGTATAGTTTCTTCTCTTGCAACATTTATATTGTCGATTATATCTGTGAAAACATTTTTTCCGACTTCCGACTTCTCTTCGTTAGCCCTGCATTTTATACAATTCTCCAGATCCTCTGGAAGATTCAAGTTTGCCTTAATACAAAGCTCTGCAACCTTTTGCTCAATATCTTTAACGCTTATCTCTCTCATTTATATTTTCTCTCCGTTTATTACTACCATTTCAGGACTGCTCATAACCTCAAAAGGATTACTGCCAAACATAACAAAATCTGCGTCCTTGCCGTCTTCAATTGAACCGACCCTGTCAAACAGTCCCAACTGTATTGCAGGCGTTCTTGTAACTGCTTTGAGTGCTTCATAAAAATCCAGCCCGTTTTTAATTGCTATCCCCGCAGAAAGCGGAAGATATTGAATTGGCACCTCGCTATAATCAGTACAAATCGAAACTTCAACACCTGATAAGTTTAGTATAGAGCTGTTTGCAGGAGTTAGATTTGCAAGTTCAGGCTTCGACTTGTCACAAATAATCGGCCCGATTACTGCTGTAGCGTTTTCCTCCTTAAGCTCATCTGCAATAAGATGTCCCTCTGTGCAATGTACCAAAACATATTCCAGATTAAATTCCTTTGCTATTCTTATAGCTGTGAATATATCATCTGACCTATGGCAGTGAAAATGTGCCTTGACTTCCCTTTTTAGAAGTGGAATAAGTGCCTCACATTTTGCATCAAATTCGGGAGTTTCTTCACCTGTTTCCTTATCCTCCATATATCTCTGTGCCTTACTAAGGGCTTCACGAATAATTGCCGCTATCGCCATCCTTGTAACCGGCGATGAGTCCTTGTCAATATAGGTCATTTTGGGGTTCTCACCAAGACTTATCTTCATACCAACCATACCCAGCGACATTTTGTCAATTCGCTTACCCTTAGTTTTAACTGCGCAAATGCTTCCGCAGATTGCATTAGAGCTTCCAGGAGAAACAGCCACAGTTGTCACACCAGCGTTTCTTGCGTCCTCAAATGCAGAATCCATAGGGTTTATGCCGTCGATAGCGTTAAGCTGAGGCGTTATAGGATCGGAATCCTCGTTGAAATCTTCCCCCTCAATGCCAACACCACTTGAGAAAAGTCCAAGATGAGTATGTGCATCAATAAATCCGGGATAAAGCGAGCTTCCCTTTGCATCAATCAGCTTGTCGCCGTTATCAGGAGAATTTATTCCCACGCTAACTATTTTTCCGTTATTATATTCCACATAACCGTTTTCAATAATATCATCATTATCATTCATAGTATATATTTTGGCGTTATATATTATCATCAGGTTCACCTACTAGAATTTATTTGGTTAATTATAACATAATTTAAGTGAAGCGACAGCTTCACAGCTTTGCATTAGCAAAGCAAAAGGCGTAAGCCTTAAATTATTGTTACAATGTTCTCAAGCCTTTCGGCGAAAGCCGAAAATGTGCGACAGCACAATAACAGTGTAAAACACTGTTGCTTGAGGTTATTATAACATAATAGAATAATTAAAGCAAGCCGAGTGGCAACGAAGCCACTGGTGATTTTAGTTATAAGAAGCCAGGGGCAAGAGAAAAGCGTTCGGAATTTACATTTTCCGAACGCTCTGTTTATTTTAATTTCACTATTGGAACAAATGGTTATTTATTCACCGTCGGTTTCAGAATTTTCTTCATTAGAATTCTCGTTGAGCTCGCCACGCATCAGCTTTTCGAAATCATCGCCGTCAATCTTCTCATTCTTGATAAGATAACTAGCAACCAAATGAAGCTGATCGATATGCTCTTTTAGAATCTTCTCCGCATCTTTAAAGCAGCTTTCGATAATATTCTTTATCTCGCTGTCAATCTGATAAGCAATCTCCTCACTGTAGCGATTGCCATTTGTATAATCACGTCCCAAAAAGACCTCGTGTTCGTCGTTTCCATAAACAACAGGACCTAACTTTTCACTGAATCCGTATCGGGTGACCATACTTCTGGCAGTTGATGTCGCACGCTCCAAATCGTTTGAAGCGCCTGTTGAAATATCGTTGAGAATTATCTTCTCGGCAACCCGTCCTCCAAGCAAAACGATAATGTTCTGATACATCTCCTGCTTCGAAACATATGCCTTATCCTTTTCAGGAAGTGAAAGGGTAAATCCGCCAGCAGCACCTCTCGGTATAATAGATACCTGATGCACCCTATCCTGTCTATCGCAGTAATAGGTACAAATAGCGTGACCGCCCTCATGGTAGGCTGTGAGCCTTTTCTCGTTTTCAGTAACAACCCTTGAACGCTTTTCAGGTCCTGCAATTACCTTTATTGAAGCCTCCTCTAAGTCCTCCTTAGTGATGGCTTTTCTGTTCTTTCTTGCAGCCAGCAGACTAGCCTCGTTTATAAGGTTTTCAAGATCAGCACCCGTAAAGCCAACAGTCGTCTTTGCAATGGTCTTTAAGTCAACATCGGGCGCTAACGGCTTATTGCGAGAGTGAACCTTCAGAATCTCCTCTCTGCCCTTAACATCAGGATAAGAAACTAAAATCTGTCTGTCAAATCTTCCCGGACGAAGCAGTGCCGGATCAAGAATATCTCGACGGTTTGTCGCCGCCATAACGATTATACCCTCGTTGCCTGTGAAGCCATCCATCTCAACAAGAAGCTGGTTAAGCGTCTGTTCACGCTCGTCATGACCACCGCCTAAGCCTGCTCCACGCTGACGACCAACAGCGTCAATCTCATCTATAAATATAATGGCAGGGGCGTTTTTCTTAGCTTCAGAGAACAAGTCTCTGACTCTAGAAGCTCCCACGCCGACAAACATCTCAACAAAATCAGATCCCGAAATTGAGAAGAACGGTACTCCTGCCTCGCCTGCAACGGCACGGGCAAGCAATGTTTTACCTGTTCCCGGAGGGCCGAGAAGCAAAACGCCCTTTGGGACTCTTGCACCAATCTCGTTATATTTCTTTGAGTCTTTTAAGAAGTCAACAATTTCAGCAAGCTCTTCCTTCTCCTCGTCAGCACCGGCAACATCATCAAATGTCGCCTTTTTGCTTGTAACCATATGGTGCTTAGCATTGGATTTTCCAAAGTTGCCTATCTTACCGCCGCCTCCGGCAGTTCTCATTATCATAATGATGAATACTACCATTGCACCGAGCATCAACAGTGTCGGAATAAGATTTAACCAGAAGCTGTTGTCCTTTACCTCTTTCATATTCATGACTAAAGGCTTGTCAGGGTGTTCCTTATTATACTCCTTCTGATAATCATAGCTTTCGTTGAAAATTCTGTTATAAAAGGCTGTGACGCTCGGTACTGTATATTTATTCTCCTCATTTGAACCGTAAAGCTTATAATTAAGCTCACCCGTTCCCAAATCAAGAGTGAATTCTGATACCTTTAAGTCGTCAAAATAGCCTGTAATAGTTGAATAATCAACCTTATCTGTATTTGTATTTACATTATTGAGCATAAATACAATGCCTGCTAATATAGCTATTGATACTAAAATATAAATGATAATACTCTTATTCTTGTTCTGTTTCAATTTGTCAACTCCTTATTACTACTTAGCTGTAGTTTAACACTCTAATGTGATAGTTTTATGATATTTCAACGCTCAAAATGCGTTTTGTATTTTCATCTGCCAAAACTCGCTCGTCTGCACCGAATCCCTCGACATATACAACTCCATTTTCGTCGCTTAAAATAACAGTTCTTTCACGCTCTTCAATCGGAACACTCTCGTTAAAAAGCTTTTTCAATGTTTTTGTAAGTCCTCTCTCGTGAATCTTTATTTTATCTCCGCCTATGCGGTTTCTGAGAAAAATCTCGCCTTTAATTTTATCATAGTCAATATCTTTCTTTGTAAACATATTGTTAATATTACCCGCATTACCGGTTCTATCAATTAGGGTGATTTTAACTTTCTTTCCAAAAAAGTCCTCAAAAATTCCTACGCCGTCTGAGTTTTCAAGATTTATTTCTTTTGAATATGCTGCGGGCTTTTTTCGCTCACCTGTGATGATTAGTTTTCCCGATTTAACGCTTGCATAAACATTCTTTTTGAGATTTATTTTTCTGCCATCTTTGCACGCACTCTTTAAATCCTCAAGCTTTGAAAAAGACACCTCTGCATCGCATTTTTTTAAAATCATTATAAATGCACGGTTTGAAATCGCCTTGTGAGCAGAATTCATTATATCTAGATTATATGAATTTTCATCTATCTGAGCATTTTTGAGCAGCTTCTCGGCCTCTATATTCAAATAGTCTTCGTCCTGAGTTATAGAATTAAGCGTTTTGCTGATGTTCTTATAAAGACTTCCATTTTGCTCGTTTGTAATTTCGACAAGTTTTGGGATAACAAGATGCCTTATCTTATTTCTTGTATAATCATCTGAATTATTTGTTGAATCGGTAACATAGTATATATTACGCTTGCTGAGAAAATTCTCGACTTCTTCTCTTGTACACTCAATCAGCGGACGGACTATATTTTCACGCTTATATGGTACTCCGCACAAGCCTTTAAGTGCTGTTCCTCTAGTAAGGTTAATAAGCATTGTTTCAACGCTATCCGAAAGTGTGTGCGCTGTGCAGATTTTATCAGCCTGAATCTCAGCGAAAGCCTTATATCTCAGTTCTCTTGCAGCTTCTTCAAGCCCTAGCTTATTTTCATGACAAAATGCTTTTACATCAACACTTTTGACTATAAGTGATATATCAAACCTGCTGCAAAGGTCAATGCAAAACTGCTCATCACGGTCGCTCTCGCCGCCTCTTAGATTGTGGTTTATGTGCATAGCTGAGACACTGTAGCCAAGCTCTTTCAGACACAACAAAAGCGCAACGCTGTCAGCACCTCCGGAAAGTCCGACAAGAACGCTTTCAGATGATGAGAGCAAGTCATATTTAGAGATTGTTGATTTTACTTTTTCAAGCATAGATTACCTCATATTAAATTGATAATGGACAATTGATGATTGATAATTCATTGTCAACTATCCATTGTCCATTATCCACTGTCAATTATCAATTACTGTTCCTGTCTTGTGACATCAATGCTTCTGAACAGTGTATATTCTCCAAGCCAAGCCAGCTTTATAGTTCCCGTTTCGCCGTGACGGTTCTTTGAAATAATACACTCTGAATCGCCTTGATTCGGGTTCTGCTTATCATAATAGCCCTCACGATAGAGAAACATTACTATATCGGCATCCTGCTCAATAGAGCCTGACTCACGAAGATCAGCAAGCATAGGTCTATGGTCAGTTCTGTTCTCAGGACCGCGAGCAAGCTGAGAAAGAACCATTACAGGAACATCAAGCTCCTTTGCCATAAGCTTAAGTTGTCTTGTTATCTCTGAAACCTCAGTAACACGATTAGTATGTCTGTTAGGGCTCTCCATAAGTTGAAGGTAGTCAATAACAACAAGTCCTAGATTTCTCATTCGTCTTAGCTTTGCTTTCATCTGCGGAACTGTAATTCCCGCCTGATCATCAATATAAATAGGCAGCTCTGATAATGCCTTTGCACCCTCTGCCAGTTTAGTCCAGTCTTCAACCTCAAGCATACCGCTTCTGAGAGAATTGTTGTTAACCAGCGACTCGGACGAAAGCATACGGGAAACAAGCTGTTCTTTTCCCATTTCAAGCGAGAAAATAGCAACCTCTTTGTCAGAGGTTCTGCACATATTTCTTACAATATTTAATGCAAACGAAGATTTACCCATACCAGGACGAGCCGCAACAATTATAAGGTCAGATTTATTAAGACCTGTCGTATAGCTGTCAATAAGAGTAAATCCAGTTTTTACTCCGAGAAATTTTTCCTTTTCAGCGCCTGAAATTTTTTGTAGTCTGTCATAAGACTCAACAATAATTTCATCAATTCTGGTAAGTCCGTTTGCGGCCTTGCCCTTTCTTATGTCATAGATTTTCTGCTCTGCAATATCAAGCAAATTCTCGGCATCAACAGTAGTTGACGCTTTATCTATAATATCACGGGCCACTTCAACAAGTGACCTCAGATAGAATTTGTCCTCAATGATCTTGCAATAGCTGTCGATATTTGAGATAGAAGGAACATTCTCCATCATACCTTTAAGATAGGTTTTAGCCATTACGCTTGTTTCAAAAACACCTGTCTCATATGATTCGTTGCCAACGGTTACAATGTCAATAGTTTCATTATTAGTGAACATTCTCACCATTATATTGAAAATCTGCTTATGCTTGTCATTATAAAAGCATTCAGGTCTGAGCCTCTCAATAACTATCGAGAGAACTCTCCTAGCATCAATCAGAATACTGCCAATAACAGTCTGCTCAGCCTCTAAGCTATACGGGATTTCCCTGCCTGTAAGATCCGCTTGCATATTTAAGTCCATTTATAAGACACTTCTTTCTCATCGATAATTTACACATAGAGGCAGCCCTCTCTTGCAGGGCATGACTCTCTTTTAAAACAGTCCACCGGACTATTTTAAAATTCACCCTATTCGGAGCGCACATACATAAGAAGAGTTACGCTAACGGCTCGTAAGCGTAACGGCTCCGCCCTTGACCCGCAAACCTTTTAAAAATGCTTAACCAAAACTTTTAGTCTTCCAAAACTTTTACTTTTACAGAAAAATTAACTCCCTGCGAAAGCTTTACAGTTGCGGTGAAATCGCCATAGCTCTTGATTTCGCCGTTTGTGGAAATCTTCTTTTTATCAATGTTTACGCCGTAAAGCTCTTTTATCCTTTCACTGATCGTCAGAGACGTTACCGCACCGAACAGTCTTCCGCCCTGCCCTGCTTTGGCTTTAATCTCAATTGTCTTGTCCTTAAGCTTTTCAGCGATTTTCTCATTATCAGCCTTTTCAACATCAAGCTTGTGCTGTTTTGCAGCCTTCTTACCCTCAAGCTCGTTTAAGTTCTTGGCATTAGCCTCACAAGCAAGACCCTTTGCCAGCAGAAAGTTTCTTGCATAACCGTCTGCTACATTTAAAATATCTCCCGTCTTACCCGAGCCTTTAACGTCCTTTAATAAAATTACTTTCATGTCTGCCTTAACTCCTTTAAATTTTCATGTGTAAACAGTTTTAATAGTGCGATTTTACGCAAATTAAGCCTGCCGTTTATCAAACTATCCTTTATATTAAACTACCTAAAAGCGGCAATTGTCAATTATCCATTCTCAATTGTCAATTGCTATTCTATCGTTCTTTATTATCCTCATAGTATTTATCAATAGCTCCCTTAAGCCTTTGCACAGCCTCATCAAGTCCTGTTTCAAGCTGACCGCCTGCCATTGTCTGATGTCCGCCGCCGCCGAGTGACTCCATAACTATCTGAACATTCATCTCTCCCATTGAGCGTGCAGATATAGAGGTCTTGCCATTGTCCGCATAAACCACAAACGAAGCCTTTACGCCGTCTATATATAACAGCTCGTCAGCCGCCTGAGGAGCAGCTATCCTGATTGTATCGCTATTCTCATCGTCGGTTATTGTAATTGCACAGCTCTTATACATAACTGAGTTTGTGATAAGATCAGTCTTTCTCCTGTATAAGTCGAATGAAGTCGAGAACATTGTCCTGACTGTGACCGTATCCGCACCTGCCTGTTTAAGATAAGCCGCCGCCTCAAAGGTTCTCACACCCGTTCGCATAACAAAGTTTTTAGTGTCGAGCATAATTCCCGCTAAGAGACACTCCGCAATACTTGGAGAAAGCTTGATATTATCTCCGAAATACTGAACAAGCTCAGTCACCATCTCAGATGCTGAGGAAGCATACGGCTCATGGTAGAACACAACGGAATTGTCTATAGATTTTACCATTCTCCTGTGGTGGTCTATAACAATAACCTTGTCGAACATCTTGTATAATTCAACGCTGTCAAGAATTTCAGGATTATGTGTGTCGACGATTATAAGCGTTGTGTTTTCCGTTTTCATCGACATTGCAAGCTCAGGCGGAATAAAAAACGTTTCATTCTCATTTTTGTTTACGTGGTCTATCAAAACGCCCGAAAGGTTTTCCTCAGGATCAATAACAACAAAGGATTTCTTGCCTATCTGACGCATAAGAGTACATACTCCCATAGCCGAACCTACACTGTCAAGATCGGCAAGCCTATGACCCATAATAAAAATCATATCAGATGGCTTAACAATCTCTTTTATTGCGTTTGCAATTATTCTTGTCTTTACTTTAGTTCTTTTTTCAACGCCCTTTGAAACTCCTCCAAAGAATTCAAATCCGCCCTGCGTTTTAACGGCAGCCTGATCTCCGCCTCGACCCAAACACATATCAAGTGCCTGTCTTGCGTATATCTCACTTTCGTTAAGGGTTTTTGCACCGTGACCCACTCCGATAGAAAGCGTTACCTTCTGTCTTTCGCCGATTTCAATTTTTCTCGCCCTATCAAGAATTTCAAATCTGTTAGCAATGATCTTAGAGAGATGACGCTCTTCAAGAACAACGAAAAACCTGTTGTTTGAAATCTTCTTGGTAACTCCCGTTGTGCCGTCAATAAAGTTTTCAACAAGCTTTTCTATCTCAACAAGAATATGAGCCTTTTCACTGTCTCTGGCATTTTCAAGCAAATCCTCATAGTCATCTACTGAAATTATCATAACTGACGGACGTGACTGCCTATATTCAAAATCCAGATTGACATAGTCGGTTTCGTTTTTGAAATAAATCATTGTAAGTCCTGAATTATTCGTCTCGGACTTAACACCTAATGCACGGTAATACCTGCCCTTATATGTAACCATCGTGCCTTTTTTAGAAAACAGCTTATTGAAATTTATATCCATAAGGTCATCAAGGCGAGCACCGAATGCTTCCTTTTCCTTAAAAACCTCTTTATCAAAGCGTGAATTCAACCAGACGATAACATTTTTCTCATCAATAATAAACGCAGGAGCAGGAAAATTATAAAGAGTTTCCCACTGAGTGGCGGCAATATCCTTTGACATTCGGGCAACATATCTCATTCTTCCGATATAAAAGATAACCATCTCGACTGTCATAACAGCGACTCCTGCCAGAGAGACAGCCAAAAGTACAGTGCCAAAGGTTTTATAAGCGGTCGTCTGACGGACAAGCCAAGACGAAAATACACCTACGACGCTGATTAACAGATATGAAATTATAAAAAACGGTGACAGTCTGTTTTTCATAATTGCAGCCGTGCCCGATAACCGAACACTCCTCCTTAATTAGATTTTCAATCTTTGAGCCTTTACTAAATATTATTTTAAAACATTTAAGTGCTATTGTCAACGCTAATTCAACGCTAATGAAAGCAAGATGTCAGAGGCAAGGGGCAAGGAATTGACAATTATTTATTGCTTCAAGCCTCCATAATAATTGGTAAAATCATCGGACTGCGCTTTGTTTTCTGATAAATAAAGTTAGACAGAACATCTTTCATTCTTATCTTGATTGCACTCCATTCAGTTATGCCTTCATCATAGCATTTTCTAAGTGTTGAATGTAAAAGCTTTCTTGCCTCATCCATAAGCTCCTCGCTTTCACGGACATAAACAAAGCCTCTTGAAATTACATCAGGGCCTGAGATTATCTCTCCGCTCGGAGTATTAACCGTCGCAATAGCAATAAGAAGTCCGTCCTGAGCGAGATGCTTTCTATCTCTGAGAACAATAGAGCCGACATCTCCTACACCCAGTCCGTCTACCAATACCTTACCCGCCTGAACAACGCCTGTTACCCTCATATCAACGCTGTCAGTTTCGATAACATCGCCTATGCTGGCAATTATAATGTTATTTTCATCTATGCCCATTTTCCGAGCCGTCTCAGCGTGCTTTGCAAGATGCTTATACTCGCCGTGAACGGGAATGAAAAACTTAGGCTTTGTTAAAGATAGAATAAGCTTCTGCTCTTCCTGACAAGCGTGACCCGAAACGTGTACGTCATACATCTTCTCATATACAACGTCAGCGCCCGACTTCATAAGCTCGTTTACTACATTTGTGACAAACTTTTCATTGCCGGGAATCGGCGTTGCAGAAATAATTATAAAGTCCTCAGGGGTTATGTTTACCTGTCTGTGCTCATTTCGTGACATTCGGGTCAGAGCAGACATAGGCTCACCCTGACTTCCCGTAGTTATAATTACAAGCTGTTCGGGATTATAATTCCTAATTTCATCAATGTCTATCAGAATACCATTTGGACACTTTAAATATCCAAGCTCAACGCTTTTGCCGATAACATTGACCATACTTCTTCCCGAAACGGCAACCTTTCTGTTCTGGCTTTCTGCGATATTTATAATCTGCTGAACTCTGTGAATGTTTGATGCAAATGTCGCAATGATAATCCTTCTCTTATCCGCCTTTGCAAAAAGCTTTTCAAAGCTCTCTCCCACAAGCTTTTCGCTCATTGTATAACCGGGACGCTCTGAGTTTGTGGAATCGGACATAAGTGCTAAAACGCCTTTATTTCCAAGCTCTGCAAAGCGAGCAAGGTCAATAACTCCGTCATCAATCGGCGTGAAATCAACCTTGAAGTCACCTGTGTGACAGATTATTCCCGCAGGTGTGTGGAAAGCCAATCCCACTGCATCAGGGATAGAGTGGTTTACCCTTATAAACTCAACCGCCATACAGCCAAGCCTTACAGTCTGACCCGGGGTAACATTAACCAGCTTTATTCCGCTCATTCCATGCTCTTTAAGCTTTCCTTCAATAAGACCTAATGTCAGCCTTGTTGCATAAACAGGGACTTTAACCTTTCTTAGCATATACGGAAGTCCGCCTATGTGATCCTCGTGACCGTGTGTTATAACAATACCCCTTATCTTTTCAGCATTCTTCTCTAAATAGTTATAGTCAGGAATAACAAGGTCTATTCCAGGCATTTCGCTATCAGGAAAAGCTATTCCTGAATCGATAATTATTATATCGTTTGAACACTCAATTACCGTTAAGTTCTTTCCTATCTCGTTAAGTCCGCCCAGTGGGATAATCTTAACTGGTGTTTTCCTTTGAACATCACGCTTAGGAGCTGCTCTCTGACTTCTTGGCTTTGGAACATATGATGTTCTTGTCGTTTTCTTATTATTGCCTGTCTTATTGGTGTCCGCTTTTTTCTCTGATTTAAGTGTATTTTCTCTTATCTGATTTGATGATTTTACCCTCGGTGCTTTCACGACTGCACCTGATGTGGAAGTCTTTGTTATAGGCTTTCTCGATTCCTTTATCGGGGCAAGATTCATCTTAGGGACATCAATAGTAAAAAGATTTGTCAGTCCGTCCTCTGTCTTTCCGTTCACTGAGGACGCCTTTCCCCTGTTCTGTGATGCGTTCATCTGTACTCTGTTTTTATACGAGTTATCAGGTCTGTTATTCTGTTTTTTCATCTTGTCGTGCTCCCTTTTTAAGAGCAAACCTCCTTTTTTTCAATATTTAAAATTCTAATCCGTATCTTTTTGTGCCTGAGCACATAATTTTACACATATGAAAGCAAGGCTTTATCCTTTCAATAAAACCTTTTCGCCTGAAACCTATTCAAGCCTAATTCCGAACAATAAAACAATCCGAGAAATATAATGATCTCAGTTTTTTGATTCTCAGATTAGACAGAATTTTAACGCATAGCGTTACATCATTCTGTTAGAACCCTCACGGGGCTTTAGCTTTAAGCTTACGAACACAAATAGTATTTAGATTATAACTTAAAAATTAATTACTGTCAATATTAAAAATTAACATAGATGATAATTACGGGCAATTTAAGTCGCATCATAAGCTTTTAAATCTTAGTTTATTTTCAATCTCCTCACAGAGTTCTGCGGCTGTTTCCGCTTTTTCAGAATCCACATAAAGCATAAGTCCTTTTCCCTTACGCATTGGCTTTATAACGGCTCTTGAATTGTTTTTATTTATAACTATTCCCTCGTCGTGATGCTTGTATTTTGACTTGATTTCTCTTAGAAAACTACCTGCTGTATCATCATCATAGGCCAAAAACCTCTCACTTGCATAAAATTCAGGTAGTTCGCATATGGCTTTTGATAGGCTTATATCGTTTTCAGTAAGATAGCTAAGAATATCAGCTATAAGGAACATTCCATCGTGGACAAAGCAGTTGCTTTCCCTTGAAGCCAACTCACGGGCCTTATCATCAGCATGAGAACAGCTTGATGTGAAATATCTGTAAAGCTTGGCGGTATAATCACCTGCCAGATAATCAAACACGCTAGGGAATGTAAAAGGTATTGATACGTCCTCGTTATTTTCCAGGTGGATTTTTGCACAAAGCAAAACTAGCCTTTCATAAATTATATAACCCGTTTTCTCGGAATATGTCGTGATCTTATCTGCATTGTCAAGAATGTGGAACACTATCTCCTCGCCGTTTATGTCGTTTATTGGAGCAAAAAGCCTGTCAGCCTCTTCGGCAGTTTTCTCATTCGATGTTCTGATTGACACATTTATGCCCTTTAACTTTTTGGAAAGACTTGCCCTAAGTGTTGACACATACATCTCACTCATCCCCCCGCAAAAAACATATTCTCCGAAAGCAGATATATCCGCCTGACGGTAAACTCTTGTTTTAAGACGCTGTTCAATTTCCGCTTCCATATCACGCTTTAATCTAAGCCCTCCAGGACACCTGAGGATAAGCTTTGGTGAAGGATTTGCCGATATTACCGCATAAACATCTGCATTAAGTTTAATAGCAGAAAAGTCAGCCGCACGCTTGTGTGAAACACCTAGATCCCAGACGGAAACTCCTGTAGACATAAGTCCGGAGGCAAGAGCCTTTGCATAGGCAGAGCAATCTGCACTCTCACAGCAAACAAGAACACTGCTCCTGGAATCCAGCACAGAGCCCAATGCACAGCCAACAGATACCGACTGCACTGGTGAAATCAGCTTATCGCTTCCCTCCTCGTTGAACGAGAACTCAGGCTTTGATCCGTAACGCAGATTGGTTTTAAGCCGTGTGTTTTTGACAAGCGTTTTGCCGTTCCAAAGCTTTACGCCCTCGCTTATTACTGAGTTTTCCTCTATTATTGAGCCCTCACCTGCTACCGACAGCTTCTCGCACTCAGCACCGTTATCTATTCTTGAATTTTTGCAAATTATGGCCCCATTCGCATTTACTCTGCTTCCGATTTTAGAATACTCGCCGATATATGAGCCTGTTATATCGACATTTTCACCGATAATCACATTGTCCTCAATAACCGTTCCCTTGCCTATAACGCTTCCCATACCTATGCTGACGTTCTTGCCTATATAAAGCGGAGGTATAAAGGTAACCCCCCTGAACATATACGGAGTATTTGAATAAACTCCATCCTCGATGGGAGTGCCTTGCCTAAATATTTTTTCCGACACGATCTTTTCTGCGGCAAAGAGCAGGTTCTCTACCGTTTCGATTTTTTCATAGAAGGGCATATCGGAACCTACCTCGCAGTTTTCATCAGTATAGACATATATATTCTGCTCCTTTTTTAAATTCATCTTTGATAAGAAGCCTTTTTTCTCGCTTTTAGGTTCATCTTCATCAAGTAGATTATTCAGCATTTCTCTTGATATAATATACACTGGCGCTGTTTTAAAATTTGTCGAAGGAAAATCATTATCCGAACTTTTATAAAATCGTTCAAAGCGATTCTGCCCATCAAAATCAACATTTATATCATAATCCGAAACTGTGCATCTAGCCTTTAAGGCATACACACAGGAAAGTCCGGCCTTTTCTTGATGGAACTTTATCATCTGAGAAAGGTTAAGCCGCATTACCCCTTCAGTCTGAATGACCATAATATCCTCGTCTCCGTCCCAAAGGTTTTCAAGAATATCATTTGTAGACATCTCTTTATCAAACAAAAACACATCGGCATTCACTTCACCAGCAATCAGCCGGTCGATATATTCTTTTGTATCAATATTGTCGGTGACGACTGTACAGCTTGTTATATCGTTTAGAGCAAGATCGTCGAGAATATAGTCTATAATCTTTCTTCCGCAAATGGGTAAAAGCTCAAGCGGAGTGTCCGTTGTCACAGGCTCGAGTGCCTCATTTTGTTGATTGCAAAAAATAATCGTCTGCATATAAATTCCTCCTATAATAAATTATTACTTCAATTTATTATGGTAATATTTATCCATAAATATGCAAACGATGATATACACAATAATTAGATTTTGATAGAACTTTAATTAAGGACCATTATATGCATGGACCAGTATATGCTATATTTCTCGTTTTTTCACGCTTCTTCTCTTAATTTAATTTATATTCCTCTTAACCATCCAACAACTCTGACGCTTTTTTCATAAGCTCAATTATCGGCAGATGCTGTGGACATACGCTTTCGCACTGTCCACATTCGATACAGGCAGACGCTTTTCCACTACGCTCCACCAATGCATTATAAAAAGTCTTAGGTCTGAACTCCTCGTTATACAACCGCAATGTATTTACCGTTCGAAACACATCAGGAATACTTATCTTCATAGGACATCCATCACAACAATATTTGCAGGCTGTGCATCCTATTTGTGGAATATCCAACATAATTTTCGTGACTTCATCAACCAAGGCTTTCTCATCATCATTCAAAGGTTCAAAATTCTTAAATGTTTCGATATTATCCTTAACCTGAGCTTCGTTGCTCATTCCCGACAGTATAGTAAAGACTCCAGGAAGAGAAGCTGCAAAACGGAACGCCCATGATGCAATTGATGCATCCGGCCTTACTGCCTTATACTTTTCTTCCAGCTCCGGTGTAAGACTTGCCAATGTTCCGCCCTTTACCGGTTCCATTATAATCATTGGAATATTTCTACGGCGAAGTATCTCATATAGCTCGCCAGAGCGTACAACAGGATTGTTCCAGTCAGCATAATTTAACTGTATCTGTACAAATTCTATCTCTGGGTGCTTATCAAGCACTACTTCCAGAAGCTCAGGACTTCCGTGATAGGAAAATCCAAAGTGCTTTATTTTTCCCTCTGCTTTTTTCTGCATTCCCCATGCAAAGCAGTCGTATTTTTCGTATGTATCGTAGTTTCCGCCGTCCTCAAGGGAGTGTAACAGGTAAAAATCGAAATATTCAGCACCTGTTCGCTTTAGCTGCTCGTTAAAAATCTTATCTCTGTCGTCTGCACTGCTCATGCACCACGCAGGAAGCTTTGTTGCAAGATAAAACGATTCTCGCGGATATCTCTTTACAACTGCTTCTTTTGCTACAGACTCCGACTTTCCGCCGTGATAAACATAAGCTGTGTCAAAATAATTGAAACCTGCATCCATATAGGAATCCACCATTTGGCAAACTTCCTCAAGATTAACTTCGCCGTCCTTTTCAGGAAGTCTCATAAGCCCAAAACCAAGCTTTGGCATAGCATTTAAATCAATAGACATTTTAATTCACCCTCGTAAATAAACATTGTTTTAATTTATTATACCATTCCCCTTTTTGTTTTGCAAGACAAAAGCGTTCAGGTCGTATTATTGACCTGAACGCCATTTTTTATCTACTTAACTTTTACCTTCTTCTTACTCTTAAACCACTTACCATACACCTTCTGCGTCTTGCCCTTTGCGTCCTTATAAGTTTTATAAGCTCTTACTCTTACAAAGTATTTCTTCTTGCTCTTGAGCTTCTTAATAACAAGCTTATTCTTGGTAGTTGTCTTCTTGATTACATTCTTATTGAAGTTCTTCTTAGTAGATGCCTGTACTTCATAACCTGTTGCCTTTGCAGCCTTCTTCCAAGTAACATTTATCTTCTTGCCCTTAGCCTTAGCTGTTAGGCTCGTGATTTTAGCCTGCTTTATCGCCTTTTCAGCAGCAGCCTTAGCTTGCGAAGCCTTTTGAGCCGGTGATGTTGTCTTTTTAACATTTCCGCCTGTTGGGTTTGTCGGACTTGTTGGCTTTGATGGGCTTGTCGGGTCAGAACTGTCTGACGGGTCTGTCGGGTCTGATTCGGACGGGTCTGTTGGGTCTGACGGATCTGACGGGGTTGAAGGCTCGTCTTTCTTTTCTTCTAAGCCTTCGATCGCTGAATATATATCCTCAGTTAGACGCTCCATTCCTAAAATGTGCGATTCCTTATCTTTAGTTTCTGCTTGCTCTAGCAAGGCTTTTAGTGTACCATAGCTTTCTGCTGTGTAATCTTTTTCCGAGTATTTTCCTGCTTCTTTAACCGCTGTCTTTAATTCCTTTAATGTTTTAGAAATCTCGTCTTCTATACCACTGCAAGTTATCTGGCTCTTTGCCACCGCATCACCATAGCATAAAATCCTTGCATTTTCAGGTAAATTATAAGCGTCTAATGTTCTTGAATATAAATATACAGTTTGTATTGAATCAACGCTAGTAAAAACGTCTGCAATACTTGTAACATTGTCTGGAATTTCTACTCTTTTAAGGCTCGTACAATTGCCGAAAACGCTAAAAGACATATAGGTCAACTGTGAATCGTCCCCAAATGCAATCTCTTCAAGCGATGTACAGCCATTAAATATATTACCGCTATAGCTATGACCAAGTACCTTGAGACCGTCTCCAAACGTGATTGATTTTAGATTTTTACAATTTTGAAATGCTCCGTGACCATTACCGGAATAATCATTAGTGTGCCCCCAATTTTCGATTGTAGATGGTATATAAATACTTTCTACAGCAGTTCCTAGAAATGCTCCTCCTCCAATTGTTGTTATTCCATCATGAAGTGTAATGTTTTTTAATGATGTACACCCGTCAAAAGAATATTCTCCCCATTCAGTTATAGTTGACGGTATGTCTACAGTCTCAAGTGAAGTACATCCTTTAAATGCTTGATTACCTATGCAAGTCAATCCTTCTGCTAACGTAAGATTTACAAGGGATTCACAATCTTCAAATGCATCGCTGAATAATGAAGAATTATAATCACCTAAAGTAAATTCTGTTATTGTTGATGGTATTGATACTGTTTCAATATTTGGAAAAGCATAAAACGCACGCAATCCTATAGATGTTACTCCCTCTTCAATTTTTACCTCTTTAATATTATCTTTATACTTTTTATATGTATAAAAATCTTCAAAAGTATCTGTTGAGTTTTCTTTATCAAATTCAGGTGAAGCCATTTTTCCCTCGCCGGAAATTGTAAGCACTCCATCTGCATCAAGAGTCCAGGTTACTTTTTCTCCGCATTCTCCTCTTTCAACTATTTCTTCCGCCGATACGCTCATAGCCCCCGTAACCGCTGTTACCGCCATTGCCAATGATGCGAGTAATGACAAAATTCGTTTGGTTTTCATAAAAATTCCTCCTAATATAATCCTAAAAATTTTGCAGACTTGAGATGTTACTTAAGCAAAACATCATTTGTATTTTGCTTTATTTTATAATATCATATTTCAATAATTTAGTCAAGATTTTTTCGTTAAAGTATTGTTTTTTATTCTGCGTTGTAAATAAATGTGACGGTTAGAAGTTAAAGGTTAAAGGCAAGACCGCCGAGGCAACGGTGACGTTTCAATTGACAATGGATAATGGATAATTGACAATGGACAATTAAATATACAAGTCAAGAGCGTCCAGGATTTTATTTTTCCTGCACGCTCTTTCTTTTATATCGTATTTGCTTACTTTACCTTTACCTTCTTATTAAACTTAACCCACTTACCATATGCCTTCTGCGTCTTGCCCTTTGCGTCTTTGTAAGTCGTATATGCCCTTACCCTTACAAAGTATTTCTTCTTGCTCTTTAGCTTCTTGAAAACAATCTTATTCTTGGCAGTTGTCTTCTTAATTGCATCCTTCTTGAAGTTCTTCTTAGTAGACGCTTGAACCTCATAGCCTGCTGCCTTTGCAATCTTCTTCCAAGATACAGTTATCTTCTTCTTGCCCTTAGCCTTTGCTGTAAAGCTTACGATCTTTGCCTGCTTTATTGCCTTTTCAGCAGCAGCCTTAGCCTCTGAAGCCTTTTGAGCCGGTGATGTTGTCTTTTTAACATTTCCGCCTGTTGGTTTTGTTGGGGTTGATGGGTTTGTTGGATCAGAGCTGTCTGATGGGGTTGATGGGTCTGACGGATCTGATTCGGACGGGTCTGATGGGTCTGATGGAGTTGAAGGCTCGTCTGATTTTTCTACTAATGCATCAATGGCAGCATATATATCAGCTGTCAGATACTCCATTCCTAAAATGTGTGATGTTTTGCCTTTCTTTGCTGCTTCATCAAGCAACGCCTTTAAAGCGCCGTAGCTTTCTGCTGTGTAATCTTTTTCCGAGTATTTTCCTGCTTCTTTAACCGCTGTCTTTAATTCATTTAATGTTTTAGAAATCTCGTTTTCAATACCACTGCAAGTTATCTGGTTCTTTGCCACCGCATCGCCATAACATAAAATCCTTGCATTTTTAGGTAAATTATAAGCGTCTAATGTTCTTGAGTATAAATATAAACTTGTTATTGAGCTAGTAAGGGTAAAAACATCTTGAATATTTGTAACATTGTCTGGAATTTCTACTCTTTTTAAGTTTGCGCAATTGCTGAAAACACCAAATGCTATCGCCGTAAGCTGTGAATCATCTCCAAAAGCAACCTCTTCAAGTGAAGAGCAACCGTGAAACACGTTTTTCATACCACCATCTAAGCTACCAAGTTCTTTAAGACCGTCTCCAAATGTAATTGATTTTAAATTTGTACAGTCCTGAAATGCTCCGTGACCACTGCCAGAATAATCATTAGTGCTTTCCCATTTTTCTATTGTAGATGGTATATAAATACTTTCTATCGCAGTTTTATAAAAAGCTCCTCCTCCAAGAACTATTAAGCCATCATGAAGTGTGACATTTTTTAATGATGTGCAATCTTCAAAAGAGTAATTTCCCCATTCGGTTATAGTTGATGGAATATCGACAGTTTCCAAAGCGGTGCAGCCTAGAAATGACCTATGACCTATAGCAGTCATTCCTTCTGCTAAATATAAATTTTTAAGGGATGTACATCCTTCAAAAGCGTTATTATTATAACCTATATTTGCAGTAAATTGAGTAAACTTCGTTATAGTTGATGGTAATGATACTGTTTCCAAATTTTTAAATTTATAAAAAGCACGGTATCCTACTGATGTTACTCCCTCTTCAAATTTTACCTCTTTGATATCTTCTTTATATTTTTTATATGTGTAAGTATCAGAGTATTCTTCAGACGGAGCATCGTCATGACCGACATTAGGTGATGCCATTTCTCCCTCTCCGGAGATTGTAAGCACACCTGTTGAGCTGTCAAAACTCCATGTTACACCTTCTCCACATTCAGCTGAATCTGTTTCTGCAGATACGCTCATTGCACCTGTAATTGCAGTTACCGCCATTGCTGCAGATGCCAACAATGACAAAATTCGTTTAATTTTCATAATAATTCCTCCAAAATAATCCTAAAAATTTTTCAGACTTGGGATATTACTTAAGCAAAACATCTGTTGTATTTTGCTTTATTTTATAATATCATATTTCAATAATTTAGTCAAGATTTTTTTGTAAATGTATTGTTTTTTTATGGTAAAAACAAAAAAGCTCAGTATTTTTCACATACTGAGCTAAAAATCAATATTCGGTTTTAAATATTTTCATTGTCATTTGAAATTGATAATCTTTATAATCATCCACCATTACATCAACATCTATCTCTTTATAATCCTTTGTATATCCCTTGCCTTTCCGGTCTGTTCATCAAAATCCACTACTACGCCGTTAATAAAGCAAGGCTCTTTGCTTTCTTCAAACTTAACAGGATAGTGTAGACGCATTTTTGCGGTAGCAATATCGCTGTCAACGCCCAGAACAGAGCGTTCAGGCCCTGTCATTCCGACATCGGTAATATATGCCGTATGTCCGCCGAGTATCATTTCATCAGCCGTCTGAACATGGGTGTGCGTTCCAAAAACTCCTGTCACTCGGCCCGTAAAATAGTGTCCGATACACTTTTTCTCGGCGGTTGCCTCAGCGTGGAAATCGATAAAAATATTTGGCGTTGAGATTTCCGATAACGCTTTATCAATGGCAGTGAAAGGGTTGTCAATAGGTTCTAGATAGACAACACCCATTGCGTTTATAAATGCAATCTGAGTTTTCCCGAAGTTGAGGGTACAAACACCCTTTCCTACCACGCCCTCGGGATAGTTGACAGGTCTTAGCAGATAGTCATATTCATCAAATATGCGAACAGCCTCCCGCCTCTTGAAACAGTGATTTCCTGTTGTTATAACATCAGCACCACAACTTAAAAGCATATCCAGTGATTGTTTTGTAATACCGTTCCCCTGTGCTGAGTTTTCCCCGTTGATTGCAAGAATGTCTATCTCATATTCTTTATTCAATTCATAGATGTGACTTGCCAGAAACTCGCACCCCTGCTTTGAAACGACATCTCCTATAAACATTAATCTCATATTTTACACCTATCTCTGCTAATATATTTTTTAAAGCTTTAATCCTCCGACAAAGGAATATCCTTCTGAACTGCTCTTGAGTTTGTAATCTCAAACCAGAACATCGAGCCTTTTCCTTCTTCGCTTAAAACCCCGAACGGGAACTCGTGTGAGTTGAGAATTCCCTTGACAATAGAAAGTCCTATTCCCGTTCCAACCTTGTCCCGTGAGACCTTCTTGTCACGATAATATCTGTCAAACACCAACGGCATAAGCTCTTTAGAAATGCCCTCACCGTGATCAATAACTTCAATTCTGACTCTGTCCTTTTTATTTATCTGACGGATTATAACAGTCTTATCATCACCGCAGTAATTAACTGCATTATTTATAAAATTAAATAAAACCTGCTCTATCTTAGCCTCGTCTGCAATACAGATTCTGTCCTCGTCTTTATAATACTTGATGTTATAGCCGTCACGCTCAATAAGGATTTTATACCTTGACAGAACATTTTCAATCTTGTCATTGATTGAAAATCGTGATAGCGAAAGTTCGGCATTTGAGCTTTCCAGCTTAGATAGCTCAAGAATATCATTTACCAAATATGTCAGCCTGTCAGATTCATCAATGATAACCTGAATATGTTCAGAACGCTTCTCACGATTGTCGCCCGATAGATCTCTTATCATCTCGGCATAAGCCTTGATCATTGTAAGCGGAGTTTTCAGATCGTGCGATACATTGGCTATAAGATCACGCCTTAAATCGTTTACCTTTTTTACCTCACGTCCGGCGTGATTCAATACATTTGATAGCTCCTGAACCTCCTGATAGCCCTTTCCGTCGAAGTGAACATCATAATTTCCCTCTGCAAATTTCTCTGCCGATTCTGTTATTTTCACAATAGGTCTTGCTATCTTTTTAGAAATGAATAATGCAATGATAAACGCAAGCTCAAGCAGAATAAAGGTTATAAAAATAAGCTGTTCTTTTATAATTTTGGTTGTCGAGTCAACCGGATCAATAGTGCTCTCTAGAAACAATAGCTTATCAACACCATTTATTTTGATTTTAGTTACATAAAAAAGCTCTTTGATTCCCGACTCTTTGTTCTGATAGATTTCTGAAACGCTGTCCTCACCGCTGTTTAAAAGCTTGTTTCTGAATTTGTATATATACTGTCCGAACTTTGTCTCAACATCAGCGCTGAAATAAGAAAATCGCCCGAGATAATTTACATTATACTCAACATTTCCCAGAGTATCTGTAATAAGAATAGTGGCACTGTTCTGAAAGGCAAGATTATTGATAAGCCCGTCTAAATCATATGAATCAGTGTTCTGAGAAATCTGTTGGGCGCAGGATTTCAAGTCTCTGACTTTCATTGACTGATAATACATTTCGATAAAAAAATACTGAAAAAGCCAAAGCAAAAACAGAATTATTATTGTAAACACCATAAAGCATATCCAGATATATGTTACAAGGCTTTTCTGTTTTTGTACAGGGCCTATTACACTATCAGATTTTTTTCTGCTAAACAATTTTTTCAAATTTATATCCCATTCCTCTCAAGGTTATAATAAGATTTCTGTATTCGCCCAGACTGTTTCTAAGCATTTTAATATGCGTATCAACTGTTCTGTCATCTCCGTAGAAGTCAAAGCCCCAGACCTCTTCTAGGAGCTTATCTCTGGATAATGCTATGTTCATATTCCTGACAAAATAGAATAAAAGATCATACTCTTTTGGTGTCATTGAAATTTTTTCTCCGTCAATCGTGACCTCACGGGCGGTGAGGTTTATTGTAAGTCCCTTATACTTTACTATCTCCTCTTTATTATTTGCCGGACTTACTCGGTTGATTACAGCACGAATTCTCGCCATAAGCTCTTTAGGCGAAAACGGCTTCACAACATAATCGTCAATACCTAACTCAAAACCGAACAGCTTATCATACTCCTCCCCTCTGGCGGAAAGCATAATAACCGGCACAGAGCTTGTCTTTCTTATCTCTTTGACTGCCGAAAAGCCGTCCAGCCTAGGCATCATAATATCTATAACAATTATGCTGATGTCATCATTTTCAGATACCTTTTTTACAGCGTCCATACCGTCCTCAGCCTCAGCTACTTCATATCCCTCAAATTCGGCATACTCTCTGACAACATCTCTTATCTTCTTTTCATCATCCACTATAAGTATTTTTGCCATAATTATCTGCTCCTTTTCAAGCAGAGTGTATGCTTTTCAAAATCATCAAAACAAACATCTGCTAATTTAATCCATCTTAATATCCTTATATTATCCATACTAACACTACCACTCAATTGTGAAAATCAAGTGACAGCGAGAGGAAAATACATCTGTGATAAAAATATTGACATAAATTATAGAATTTCTTATAATATAATTATACTATATTAACAACGATTATACAATACAAAAATTCGGAGGTAATATTATGGTAAGACCATTTAAAAAATCGGACTTGAAAAACTGTGTTAAGCTTCTTATAGATGTTTACTATAATGATCCGTGGAACAACAAGTGGAATGAGAAAACCGGGACACGGTATCTTGACGAAATATCTGACCTTAAACGCTTTGTCGGTTTTGTTTTTGAAGATGATAAAACAGGTGAAATAATCGGTGTTGTATTTGCAAATGAGCAGGTTTGGTGGTCGGGAGACGAGCTTTATATTTATGAGCTTTTTGTGTCAAACAAACACCATAAAGAGGGAATCGGAAAAAGTCTTATATCAGCTCTTGAAAAGCATATTGAAGAAAAAGGTATCGAATGTATAACACTGCTTACCAACAATAAAACGCCTGCTCCGAATTTTTACAAGCATCTCGGCTTTGAAAAACTGGAATATACGGAGTATTATTGCAGAGAAGCACTCAATAGAAAAAAGAAAGATTGATATAAAACCAAAAACCGGAGGGCACAAAACCCTCCGGTTTATTATTTAGATTTTACTTCTTCCCCCTGATGACATTTGATCTTCAGCTTTATTGCATCTAAAGCCATCTTGGGATCATCTATATCCTGAACTGCTTTTTCCATAGGACAAATGTCATTGCCTGCCCAATTTCGTATAGCCTCAACCGACAAATCACAAGAAGGCTCAACGCCGTGATTTGACAGAGTATCAATAGCCGATTTGCTCATAACCGATGCATATACTGCACTCACTCCTAACAATACATAGAGAGAAGCAGCGGCCTTTCCGACTACCTTATCAGCAACGCAAAAGCCATCAAATTCAGATTTTGATTCGAGCCATTCTATCAGCGGTTTTACGCCTCGTTCTGTGCTTGTTATAACCTCTTCCCCCTTGCACAAAACACAGGTATATTCTCCGCTTGAAAACAGCTCTTTAGCCCTTTTTAAATCAGCCCTCATGCTTCATATTCTCCACACGATAAGTAATAAGAGGCAGCAATGCCCACTGGAGAACTATACCGAAAATTCCGGTACCGATGCTCAGCCAGATTGTAGCTATATTTACGCTCTCGTTTCCAAATGCGAAAACTGAAATAACTATTGCCACAGCACGAACTGCACGTCCTGCTATCTGAGTTATCAACACCTTTGCAATTGTAGGCATTTTTATATTTCTGAGAAGTCCTGCAAAAAAACCATAAGCGCAAAGCTCAATCATCATAAACGGAAGCATAATAGCTGTCGGCATTCCTGTCAGTGCAAAGCTTGCTACAGGTCCGAGCAATCCTGCAACTGCTCCTGCATAAGGGCCCGCTAAAAGTCCCACAAGAATTATTGGCAGGTGCATTGGCAAAAATGTCTCGCCGAGTGCCGTTCCCAGTCCTGAAACAGCGCCTAAAAGGTGGAACACTTGCGGAACAGCTACCGCTGCCACAATGGCTGTAATAGACGCCAAAATCTGAACCTTAGCAGACAGATTTGGTTTTGTCATTGTTTTTAATGCTTTTGTGTTTGTCATAATAAAAACTCCTTTTGGTTGATACAAACAAATTATATTATTACATATATTATATTACTGTTAAGACTTGTTGTCAAGACCGACGAGGCAACGTTTCAATTGATAATTGACAATTAAATATACAAGACAAAAGCGTTCAGGTCGTATTATTGACCTGAACGCCATTTTGTATCTACTTAACCTTTACCTTCTTCTTACTCTTAACCCACTTGCTATATACCTTCTGAGTCTTGCCCTTTGCGTCCTTGTAAGTCGCATACGCCCTCACCCGAACAAAGTATTTCTTCTTGCTCTTTAGCTTCTTGATAACAACCTTGTTCTTGACAGTCGCCTTGTTGATTACATTCTTCTTGAAATTCTTCTTAATAGACGCCTGAACTTCATAGCCTACTGCCTTTGCAACCTTCTTCCAAGATACAGTTATCTTCTTCTTGCCCTTTGCTTTAGCTGTAAGGCTTACGATCTTTGCCTGCTTTATTGCCTTTTCAGCGGCAGCCTTAGCCTCTGAAGCCCTTTGGACCGGTGACGTTGTCTTTTTAACATTTCCGCCTGTTGGACTTGTCGGACTTGTTGGCTTTGATGGGCTTGTTGGGTCAGAGCTGTCTGATGGGGTTGATGGGTCTGATTCGGACGGCTTTGACGGCTCGTCCTTCTTTT
>CANQJW010000018.1 GCA_947624345.1 uncultured Clostridia bacterium
TAACAGTATCTTGGAAGAAGGTTGCAAAGGCAGTAGGCTACGAGGTACAGGCGTCTACTAAGAAGAACTTCAAGAAGGACGTAATCAGTAAGGCGACTACCAAGAACAAGGTTGTTATCAAGAAGCTAAAGAGCAAGAAGAAATACTTTGTAAGGGTGAGGGCGTATGTGACTTACAAGGACGCAAAGGGCAAGATGCAGAAGGTATACAGCAAGTGGTTTAAGTGTAAGAAGAAGGTTAAGGTGAAATAAGCATAAAAAGGGCGTTCAGGTCAATAATACGACCTGAACGCTTTTGGCTTGTATATTCAATTGTAAATTATTTTTGTATGTGTTGGTTAGTGATAGTTCGAGTCCATAAAGTTCAGTAAATTTGGCAAAAAATATGTACCACTAACGCGAGACAAAAAATAAAAGTCCACGCACTAAATTAGTACGCGGACTGGATGCAACGTCACCGTTGCCTCGGCGGTCTTGCTTATGGCTTCTAACTTCTAGCCTCTATGTGCATATCCCATCAATATTCTAGCATAATAAAGGAGGGGAACATAATGAAAATATCCACTTTGAGCTTAAAATTAAATAATTTGTAAATACGGTTGACAAAGAGATTTCTATATGATATAATTCAATGGTTGAATTATTGATAGGCAATTTTTTTGAATTTTGGGATATAGCCAAGCGGTAAGGCAACGGACTTTGACTCCGTCATTCCGGTGGTTCGAATCCACCTATCCCAACCATAAATTAAAAATTATCTGAAAACATTTGTTTATAATTTTAATATTGGGGTATCGCCAAGTGGTAAGGCAACGGACTCTGACTCCGTCATTCCGAAGGTTCGAATCCTTCTACCCCAGCCAGCAACGCTGACGTTGCATCCAATCCGCGTACTGATTTAGTATGTGGATTTTTATTTTGTAGTATGTGTTAATGGTTGCATATTTTTTGTTATCTTTACATCGTCAAGTTAATTTTTTTCTAAAATTTTTCTCTTTTTTCTGATTGACAAACTCAGTTTACTATTATATAATATAATACCGCACATCAATGAGAGGAAGTGAACCTTATGGCAATTGACAGATCAGTAACAAAGCAAATTGCAGATAATAGAAAAGCAAGACATGATTATTTTGTTATTGAAACAATCGAGGCAGGCATTGAGCTTGTCGGAACAGAGGTCAAGTCACTTCGTGCGGGAAATGTAAACCTGAAGGATGCATGGTGTTCAATCGACGATGGCGAGATGTTTATAAAAGGTATGCACATTTCTCCCTATAAGCAGGGCAATATTTTTAATTGTGATCCGATAAGGGTCAGAAAGCTTCTTCTTCACAAGAGAGAGATTTTAAAGCTGTTCGGTCAGGTTAAGCAGGAGGGTCTTACTCTTATTCCGTTGTCGCTTTATTTCAAAAATTCAAGGGTAAAGGTAGCGGTCGGAGTGTGCAAGGGTAAAAAGCTCTATGACAAGCGAGAGGATATGGCTAATAAAGCGGCTCAGAGAGAAATTGAGCGTGCAGTTAAAAGCCGGAACAGATAGGAATGGGGGCGTAAAGGCTTCGACGGGGATTATGAAGCAGGATAAGCGAGTAGAGTTGTGCAAACTCTTTAAACGGTACACGTTTTAAATTAAACGACAAAAATAATTCACAATTAGCAGCTGCTTAATTGCTGCTCGCCACCTCAGGGCAGCCTACGGCCTTGAGCTTTGGCGTCGACTTAGTAGGAACGGCTTTTGCGTAATGCCTTTAGCGTGAAAGTCTATTTTAAGGCTGCCTGCACACAGGCGTGTTTGTTTGCTGGTGTGTAGGGAGAATTTATAACAAACTACACTCGTAGAAACTTCTGTGAATTGATTTTCGGACACGGGTTCAATTCCCGTCGCCTCCACCACAACAAAAACACCACTCTATTTTAGAGCGGTGTTTTTTATCTTACACGTTTTTTACACGATTTTTTCAAAATTGATTTGAGAATTATGACTTCACTATGTATGCCTTTGCTCCGTGACTTTCAAGCGTTACCTTCAAGCTGGATTTTGCAGACATATTCTCTCCGCTCCAGAGCTCAACTCCTGAAATTTCACCATCAATCTCAAGGTCTGAAAGAGGTATTTCAATCTCGCTGTTTTTATCTCCTGTATTGAATATTGCAATATATGTGCCGCCTTTTGAACTTACCGCCGTCCAGAGAATATGCTCAACACCGTCAATTTCCTTTCTCCATACCTGATGCGAGTGCCTTGCATCACTATGCATATCCAGAATGCCCTCGTTGGTGATAAGACTCATTGTAAAATCGTCAAAGCCGGTCATTTCACCGCCGATAATAAGGGGAGAACGCAAAATACTCCATAGTGTCATCATTGTAATCTGCTCATTTTGAGTAAAATTAGTGCGGATTGATTTGTCATAATCCTGTTTGATAGGACCAATAGGAAGCATATCAGCATCCGGCCAGTGACCGGCACCTGCGTGCGTACACCATTTCTCCGCACGGAAGAACATATCATAAAGCAGAGCCCAGTCGTCCCAGAAATCATCGGTTATTCTCCACATATCTGAAACCTGTTTATAAAGTTCTGATTTTTCCAAAAGCGCAGGTCCGGGAGAGAGACTAAGCACCATATTGCGTCCGCAGTTATGGAGTGAATCACTAAGCATTAAAAGCTCTTCCTCCTCGTGAGGAAGCTCACGGCAAATATCATCACATTTGATGAAATCTACGCCCCATGATGCATACAGTTCAAAAATGCTATCATAATATGCTTTTGCTCCGTCCTGAGATGGGTCAACGCCATACATATCTGTGTTCCATTTACATATGCTAGACATTTTTGCGATCTGTCTTGCTGTTTTGTCGGTACCCTTGATTTTTGTGTTTCTGTGAACGGCCTGACGAGGGATTCCTCTCATAATATGTATTCCGAATTTAAGCCCCAGAGAGTGGATATACTCAGCGAGCGGTGCAAAGCCCTTTCCGCCCTTTGATGACGGAAAGCGGTTTTCAGCAGGGATAAATCTTGAATATTCGTCCATACACATATCTGCAAAATGATTGTAAGCGTGTGATGCAGCCTTTGGCTCAAACCACTGAGCGTCTACGACAATATATTCCCAACCGTACTTTTTCAAATGCTTTGCCATAAATTCAGCATTTTTCCTTACAATTTCTTCAGTAACAGCAGTGCCATAACAGTCCCAGCTGTTCCAACCCATTGGTGCTATTTTTGTTTTCATAGTTTTCTCCTTTCGAGGATAATCTCAAAAATTCTGTAATTCTATTATAGTTGATTTGACACCGGTGTCAATTGTAAAACTGAATAAATAATCATACCAAATTTTATATTTTGTGGCAAAATAGGAACATGACCCGCAGACGCAATTAAAAATTGTGGGCGGATGTTTCGCAACCTTTCTGTTTCACAATAAAAAAGCCGTTGCAAGCGAAATGCAGCCTGCAACGACATGGTGAGCTATCGGGGATTCGAACCCCGGACCCTTTGATTAAAAGTCAAATGCTCTGCCAACTGAGCTAATAACTCACTTATTTTTCTGCTGTGTAAATCAACAGCTTTATAATTATAACAAAAGAGTTAATGCTTGTCAATACTTTTTTTGAAAAATTTTAAGGGGATTCATCTAAATTATTTTATACTTAAAATTTTTATTTATACCGGATCTGTATATTAACCCTTATTGACAACTAACCATAATTATGATAGTATAGTCCTATAATAACGGTAGGAATAAGATTAACTATATAGGATTTAAGCAATATAGCGGATATATATGGAGGATTATTATGGCAAACACAATTGCAGAGGTTCAGAAAGAAATATTAAGGCTTAAAAAGGAAAACGATATATGTATTCTTGCTCACAGCTATCAGGGCAGGGAGATTATTGAGATAGCAGATTTTGTAGGAGACTCTTATGCACTTTCGGTTAAAGCGAAAAGTGTTACTAACAAAACTGTTATAATGTGCGGTGTTCGTTTTATGGCGGAGACTGTTAAGCTATTGTCTCCTGAAAAGACGGTTGTTTTATCAAATAAAAACGCAGGATGTCCGATGGCTGAACAGTTTGAAAAGGACGAAATAGAGTATTTGAAAAATAAGAACAAAAATCTTTGCGTTGTTTGTTATATCAATACAACGACTGAGCTTAAAACCGTCTGCGATGTCTGCGTTACATCTTCATCTGCATTGAAGATAGTTGACAAGCTGGAGGAAAAGGATATTCTTTTCATACCAGATATCAATCTGGGTACATATATAAAGAATAACGTCAAGGACAAAAATATTCAGCTTCTTCACGGTGGCTGTCCTGTTCACGCTTGCGTAACTGAGAGCGAAACTTTAAAGGCAAAGGAAGCTCACCCGAATGCTTTGCTTTTGGTTCACCCTGAATGTGTTCCTGAGGTTGTAAAGCACGCTGACTATGTCGGCTCTACTTCGGGAATAATGGATTATGCCAAGGCTTCCGATGCTGATGAGTTTATTATAGGAACAGAGCAGGCGATAGTTGAAACACTTCAATTTGAATGTCCTGATAAAAGCTTTTATCCTCTCAGCGTTAATATAACCTGTCGCAATATGAAAACCACAACGCTTGTTGATGTTTTAAATTGCTGTAAAGGCACAGGCGGCGAGGTTATCGAGCTTGAAGCGGACATTATGGAAAAGGCAAAGAAGTGTATAGACAGAATGATTGAACTGGGATAGAAAAGTAAGATAAGCAGCTATGGGAAATTTCCTTTAGCTGCTTAAATTTTAATATGAGGATAGTGGCTATTTTATTTTTTCAGCACAGGCTGAATCTGCCGTCCTTCAAGAGCATATGATATTGCCTCCGGAACCAGCTCAAAATGAGCCACGATTGAATTGGGCTTATTTATATAATCGTCCTGAGAGTAGGGGACAAAATAGTAGTTTTTATAGTTTTGTAGTGTTCCTATGTTTTTTGCACTGGCTGAAAGAGCGTCATTTGTTGAGATCGCAATAAGTACAGGTCTTGAGTTTCTCAGGTGGGATTTACATGCCATTGTGACCGGTGTATCGGTTATTCCGAGAGCCAGCTTAGCGAGAGTGTTAGCCGTACAAGGTGCTACAACCACAATGTCAAACATTTTTTTCGGGCCGATAGGCTCGGCATCCTCAATGGTGGTTATAGCCTTGCATTTGCAGATTCGCTCTAGCCATTCAACATTATCCTTAGCCTTTCCGAAGCGTGTGTTTATTGATGAAGAGTTGAACGACATTATCGGCGTTACCTCACAGCCTATCTGTACAAGCTGAGAAGCACAGGAAAACGCCTTTTCAAATGTGCAAAAGGATCCGCAGACGCAGAACCCCACTCTCAACCCGTCGAATATATTATCTTTATTTACTGCCAAGAATCGTCGCTCCTTTCATCGAGAATGTTAAGTATTGTATCTGCGATTATCTGTCCCGATGTTACCGGCGCTACCTTTCCGGGTAGGCTTAAAGCCCAGATAGTTTTAAGACCAAGCTGTCTTGCGTTGTCAAAGTCAACACCGCCGGGCTTTGAGGCAAGGTCAATAACTAAAGCGTTTTTATCTATTTTTGAAAGCTTTTCTTTGTCGAGAATTTTAGCAGGCACTGTATTTATTATCAGGTCGTAATCAGATAGCGAGCTGTCAACCTTGTCGATTTCAACTGATTTATAGCCGTATAATTCTGACCACGCAAAGGCGTTTATACTTCTTGCACAAACGGTTACATTACTATCAAGTGCCTTAAAAAGCTTTGCACAGGCTTTTGCGACTCTTCCAAAGCCTATAATAAGAACCTTTGAGCCAGACACTGTAATCGGCATTTCTTCAATGGCAATCGACAATGCCCCCTCTGCTGTTGGGATACAGTTTTTTATTTTAAGCTCGTCACGGATATAATAATCAACGGAAAAATGCCCGTGCTCGAAAAAGAGTGTTTTCAGGCTCTTGCTTAAATTTCCGCCGACTACAATACTATGTTGTTTCAAAGTGGTGATAGCTTCATTAAGAGTTATTTCCCCGTCAAAAAACGGAGCGTTTACCGTTTTATCATCGTTGCTTGAAATAATGGGAAGAACTAATACATCTATACGGTTTTTGACCTCTTTTAAGCAGGATATTTTATTAAGCTCAGTGTTATCAAATAGATTAAAGCCATAGCAGTACACGTTATGTCCTTTGTCCTTTAATCTCTTTGCTAAAAATGTCTGACGGGAATCACCGCCAAGCACTAATATATTTTTATTATCAATCATAAGGGTTAGCCCTCCAAGTTATATATTTGGTTTTTTATGAAAAAATAAGGGATAGTTCATTATATGTGCTTATTTCTTTTTGTGTTAATGTTGAAAATAAAGTGAAATGATGTTATACTACTAAATAAAGACATTATTGTCTTTTTGAAAGGAAGTATCAAAAATATGTTTGAAAATAAAATACTTGTCTCAGCATCAATCCTAGGCTGTGACCTTGCAAATATTGAGGGTGAGCTAAAGCGTCTTGAAAAGGCTAATGCAGATTTCGTTCACTTTGATGTAATGGACGGTGTTTTTGTAAATAACATAAGCTTTGGGCTGCCTGTACTGAAAGCCATAAAGCCAAAGACTGACTTGCCTTTTGATGTTCACTTAATGATAACTGAGCCTGAGAAATATATTGCTGAATTTGCGAGAGTCGGGGCAGATATTATTACATTTCATTTAGAGGCGACGAATGATATAAAGGCTTGTATTGATTTATGTAAAAAGCACGGCTGTAAAGTGGGAATTTCGATAAAGCCTGATACTCCTGCATCGGAGGTTTTTCCATATCTGGAGGATATTGATATGGTGCTTGTTATGACTGTTGAGCCTGGGTTTGGCGGTCAGGGATTTTTGCCATTTACTTTGGAAAAGATAAAAGAAGTCCGCCAAAAAGCTCTTGATATGGGGCTTAACCTTGATATTCAGGTTGACGGAGGGATTGATGACCAAACCGCAAGAGAAGTCAAGGCAAACGGTGCAAATATACTTGTCGCAGGGACATATCTCTTTAAAGCAAAGGATATGAAAAAAGCAGTTAAACTGCTTAAATAAATACTACTGATACAATTCGGAAATTTTAGAAAGAGCATTACTTTTTAACAATAAATCGTAATGCTCTTTTGTTTGTTCAATAACAAGACGGTCATCAGATGTATGGCACTTTATCTTTTTTATCACCCTTACTACCTGCTTAAGATAGCTTTTTTGAAAGGATAAGAGCAATCTGTATATATTATCCGAATAGTAAAGCACGCTGGATTTTATCATCATACCTATATCGCTGTTCAGACTTGAACTTAGCTTAATAAGCTCGTTTATACTGCTTGTCTGAAAAATCACTTCATAAAGCATTTGTGAAGTGTCATTACTTGATTTTTTGTAAGCCTCTTTTTTTGTGATATATACAACGCAGCCGCTAGTAAATTCCTCGAAGATTTCTACATATATTCTGTTCCCGATATCATAAAAACCGTTTCGCTTTAAAATATCCAGAAGAATATCCACAAGCTTTTTTGCTTCAGGGGAATTTTGCTCACACTTTGAAAAATCTATTTCAAGCATTACTAAATCTTTCTGTGATAATGCTATTTTAATTGTGTTATTCGATATACGAACAATTCTCAAGTCTTTCACCCCACTGCCTAAAAAACCTTTATAGTGTTATGTTATAGTATTCCAAACTTATAATTTTTGTGAGAAAATCAAAAAAATAAGACATACAAACCCCTTGCTTGTATGCCTTTGCCTGTTGTCATATTTATTATAAAAAAATCAGTATTCTTTAAACCTTATCTTTTTCTTCTATTCTTTAAAAGCCTTGCCGAGATCGCCGCCAATGCTACAATAAACACAAGCGACACCATTATAATCATTGGAACAAACAGCGGAGACTTCACAACCCTTGAAGTAGTTTTAGCTTTTGGTACTTTCTCATTTATCGTGACGCTTGCATAAAATGTTTTTTGGGCTACTATCTCGTCTATACACTCGCTTATTTTTTCATGTCCTTTTGCATTTGGGTGAATGTCGTTTTCACTAATGTTAGTCAGCTCTGTTGATTTTCCCGAAAAGCTGGTGTAGATATCCGCAACATTGTATATTTGCTTGTTGTCTTCTGTCTGAGCATTTGCGTTTATAATTTGGTTTACCTCTTCAATTCTGGATACGAAAACATCACTCAAAAGGCTCGGAAGCTCAAATTTAAGACCGTCCAGCGGATTATAAACCGTCTGGAAAACAACCTGCACATCGGGGTTTATTTCATAGATTTCATCGGTGATCCCTATCAGATTGCCATTTAGCTTGGAGATATTATTGTTGATTTTATTGATCATCTGGCTTAGACTATTCAGTATCTCAGGATCGGTGAAATCAAAATCAAATTCAGTATTTTCCTCTGAAAAGCTAATGCCAATAGTGTTAGTTATAAAGTCTGATAAACCACTGAGTAAATCGTTTCCGCCGATTGATATAAGAATAAGATCAGACTTTTTTATCTCTTCGTCATAGCTGCCCGACTTGACTCTTGAATAAAGCTCGAGTGATGTCTGACCGTCTATTGCATAGTTGTAATAATCGCTGTCTTGTGAAAGTTTATACTTACTTGCCAGAATATTTGCATATGAATCGGTGTTATAGTTGTTGCCGCTTTTGTAATTTGCAAGCCCAAAGCCTGTTGAGATCGAATCCCCTAGAACGAGCATACACTGAGGGGTAGAAACCTCGACCTCTTTTGTTGTCTGATCTGCGTAAACTGAAGTAACATTGGCTGAGAAAACAGAAACGCATATACAAAAAACACATATAAATGAAAAGAATTTATTTTTAATTTTAATCACCATTCCTTAATTTTTAAACTGACTGGGCATAAACACTCATAAGCATATTGGTTTTCGTATGGAGATATATGTTAAATATAGTATACACACAAAATGTTTGAAAGGCAACTTCATATTGATATTTTCTCCAAAGTGTATTATTATATTAGTTGAGATTGAGGAGAAATACTTTGAAAAATGGTATACGGAGAGAATTTATGCTAGTTAATTGTGAAAACTTATATAAATATTTTGGCGGCGAGCTTTTGCTTTCAGATATAAATTTTACCGTTGAGGACAAGGACGTTATAGGTCTTGTCGGACAGAACGGTTGCGGAAAATCAACTCTTCTGAAAATAATTATGGGGGATGTAGATTTTGACAAAACTCCTGATGGAAAAGGGTCTATCAGTATCGCAAACAAGGTGAGCATAGGATTTCTGGCTCAGAACAGCGGACTGGAGAGCAGTAACAGCATAAAAGACGAGATGAAAAGGCCTTTTGAAAAGCTTATCAATACTTATCATAGAATGAAAGAGCTTGAAAAGAGTATGGGCAGTTTTGACGATGATAATACAAAAAAGAAGTTGTCAGATGAATATGCCGAGCTTTCAAGCTATTTTGAATCTAATGACGGTTACAGAATAGATGTAAAAATCTCGACCGTTTTAAACGGAATGGGTTTTAAGGATTTTGACGCAGACAGAATAATAGATAATCTTTCAGGCGGAGAGAAAACAAGGCTTGCTATTGCAAAGCTTCTTTTAGAAGAGCCTGATCTGCTTATTCTCGACGAGCCGACTAATCATTTAGACCTTGAAACCTTAGCATGGCTTGAAGACTATCTGAAAAGCTATAAAGGTGCAATTATTATAGTCTCTCACGATAGATATTTTCTCGATAAGCTTTGTAGTAAGATCTTTGAAATAGAAAACAAGCGTCTGACAATTTATAAGGGCAACTATTCTTCTTATTTAGTTCAAAAGGAGATGAATCTTGAGAGGCAAAATAAAGAGTATGAAATTCAGCAAAAGGAAATTGCAAAGCTGGAGGATTATATTGCAAAAAACAAGGTGCGTGCGTCTACTGCCAATATGGCAAAGAGCAGACAGCATATGCTGGATAAGATTGAGCGGATAGATCGGCCAACAAACTATATAAAGCCCCCGAAAATAAGGCTTCAATATGATTATGAACCGACAAAGGATATTCTAACCGTTGAGGACTGTGACTTAACAGTCGGAGATGGGACAGACAAAAAGACTTTGCTAGAGCGCTTCAGACTTGAGGTCAAACGCGGGGAAAAGGTATCCATTATCGGTAGAAACGGAATAGGCAAGACTTCTATCTTAAAGCTTATTCAGGGAAAAATCGAGCATAGCAAGGGAAGGATCCAGTGGGCTAATAATGTAAAAATCGCTTATTTTGAACAGGAGAATACATCGCTTGATAAGCGGAACACTGTTATAGATGAGGTTCATAAACGCTTTCCAAGAATGACTGACGAGCAGGTGAGAAAGGTTTTGGGAAGCGTGCTATTAACAGGCGATGATGTATTTAAGCAGGTAGGGGTGCTTTCTGGAGGCGAGAGGGTTAAGCTTTGCTTTGCTATCTTGACGCTCATTAGGGGTAATGTTTTGATTTTAGATGAGCCTACAAACCATCTGGACTTAATTACAAAAGAGGTTCTAGAGCAGGCTCTTATAGAATATGAGGGAACGATTATTCTTGTTTCGCACGACAGATATTTATTAAATAAGCTGTCAACGAGAATTATTGAGGTCACAGAGAGCGGCGTGAAATCATACAAAGGAACTTATGACGATTATTTAAAGCAAAAATCAAGTGAAATTTATCAAAAAGAGAAAAGCTCTTCCCCTCAGACAGAAAAGCCAAAGCAGGATCACAGAAATAAGCAATACAGAACCAAACAACAGCGTGCGGCAGATGTTAAAAGAAAGCAGCTTATAAAGGAGCTTGAAGCTGAAATAGAATTGCTGGAGAAATCAATTTCACAGCTTGAGGCAGAAATATCTACGCCTGAGCTTGCCGGAGATTATGAGCTTTGTGCTGATAAGTGCAGAGAGCTGGAAGAGAAAAAGCGACTTCTTGATAACAGGCTTGAAGAGTGGGCAGAGCTGGAGTGATTTTTGTTTAATGTATTTATAAAACCCAGGTGTAAAAGCTTGGGTTTTATTTTTCGATATTATATTGACGATTATTTTTATGGTATTACATATAGTTTAAGTTAAGGTAGTGAATAATATGGCTGTTTATCAAAATAATAATTATAACGGTTCGGATATTCTATAAGACGGTATGTAAGAGCGGTTTAATATCGCTCTCTGGGTGTAGATAAAGCCTTTTTAGGGGCAGCCCTCTCTTGCAGGGCATGCCCCTCTTAAAAAACAGTCCACTGGACTATTTTTTAATTCACCCTGTGCGGAGCGCACTCCGTAAAGCATTTCGCTGACTGCGGTCAGCGACAGGGCTCTGCCCTTGACCCGCAAGCCTTTTGAAAAAGGCTTGACCGAAAACTTTTAGTTTATTACGCAAAACCTTTTTCGACAGGCTGAGAGCGGTTTAATACCGCTCTTTTGTTATGTGTTATTATGTGTTATGATTTAAAATATTAAAACATTGTTCCAAAATCTTCAAAAACGTCACCGATAGCTTTTAATGCTTTACCTGTATTTGATTTAAGCATTCTTTTATCCTTTTTTGTTGCATTTGATAAAGCATAAGCAGCCGCACCGACAGCCATTCCGAGGGTTATTCCCTTAGCGAGCGAGCTTAAATTGATTTTCATGAATATATTCCTCCTTTTTTTGATTTTCAATTTTAATTTTCCCGAAAAAAGAGTTGTATATTCAGCGATTTTTTTGTAATATAAGGTTGTGAAAGTTTGAAAAATATGATATACTATTTTTGAAATTTTAAGAAATAATTTAGGGGAAATGTTAATGCTTGAATGTAAAAAGGTTGCGGCTATAAATGACATTTCAGGTATCGGACGCTGTTCGATGACGGTTATTATGCCGTCACTCTCTGCAATGGGGTTTCAGGTTTGTCCTGTTCCGACGGCGGTTTTGTCCGCTCATACAGGGTTTGATGACTTTGTGTTTCGTGACCTGACCGATTATATAAAGCCTACACTTGAACATTATAAAAAAATGAAATATAAATTCGATTGCATTTATTCAGGATTTTTAAGCAGTGAGGAGCAGGTAGATTACTGTCTTGATTTTTTTGACAGCTTTGAGGATTCACTGAAGGTTTGTGATCCGGTTATGGGCGACGGCGGAAAGCCTTATCCGACATATACTAAAAAAATGTGCAAGAGAATGATTGAGCTTGTGAGAAAGGCAGATGTTATAACCCCGAACCTCACTGAGGCGGCTATCCTCTTGGGAGAAGAATATCAGTCTGGGCCTATGACTGCTTCTGAGATTAAGTCGTGGCTTGTAAGGCTATCTGAGATAGGCCCTGATGTAGTAGTGATAACAAGTGTTGCGTTAGCAGGCTTAGGGATTTGCAATGTCGGATATGACAAAGAACGCTCAACCTTTTGGAAGGTTATGTGTGATTATGTGTCAGCACATTATTCAGGTTGTGGGGATATGTTTTCCAGCGTTTTGGTAGGCGGACTTTTAAAGGGAGACAGTCTTCCTATCGCTATAAACAGAGCAACTTCTTTTACTGAGCTTGCGATAAAAACAACATTCAGCTATTCGGCTGAGCCTAGCGACGGAATTATGCTGGAGGGCTGTTTAAGCTGGCTTATCAACACACAGGTGTTCAAGGACTATGAAACACTGTAAATAAAAATCATTCCGGAAAGGGGAGATTTTATGTATACACAAGGTATGTATGAAATAATTGATAAGGAGCAGACTGCCGAGGGGACATTTGACCTTACGCTGTCCTGTAAGGATCTAAGCGAGCTTGCAAGGGCTGGGCAGTTTGTTCATATAAGCGTTCCTGGTTTTTTCTTGAGGCGTCCTATCTCAATATGCGATATTGATAAAGACAAGGGAACTATCCGTATAGTTTTTCAAATCAAGGGAAAGGGAACGGACACGCTTTCAAAATTCAAGATTGGTGAAAAGCTTGATGTGCTGGGGCCTCTGGGATTTGGCTTTGAGCTTCTTGAAAAGGATAAAAAGGCGATAACCGTAGGCGGAGGAATAGGAACCCCGCCTATGCTTGCAGTTGCAAAGCATTATGGCGAAAATGTAAAAGCAATTTCAGGCTTCAGGACAAAGGATTTAGTTATACTTCAAGACGATTTTAAGGCTCAGGGAAATAGGACAATACTTTGCACCGATGACGGAACAGCAGGCGAAAAGGGCTTTGTTACCGATGCTTTGAATAAATGTGTCAAAGAGGAAAAGCCTGATATTATCTACGCTTGCGGGCCGATGGTGATGCTTAAGGCAGTGTCAAAGATAGCACTTGATAATGACATACGCTGTCAGATTTCTCTTGAAGAGAGAATGGCGTGCGGTGTTGGAGCGTGTTTGGGCTGTGCTGTGAAACTCAATATGAACGGTCGTGAGTTTTACGGCCATGTATGTAAAATCGGACCTGTATTTGATGCTAAGGAGGTTGTGTTTTAATGGCTGATTTATCTGTGAATTTCTGCGGCGTAGAGATGAAAAACCCGTTGATTACTGCTAGTGGTGCTTATGGCTATGGACGGCAGTATACTGACCTCTATCCGCTATCTACAATAGGCGGTATATCAACAAAGGGTACAACGCTGAATGAAAAAGACGGAAATCCGCCGCCTAGAATTGCCGAGACGCCGAGCGGTATGTTAAACTCAGTGGGACTTCAAAACGGCGGAATAAAGAGCTTTCTTAGCTTTGAGCTACCGAACCTTGAAAAGAATAACTTAGCGGTCATTGCAAATGTCGCAGGCGGAACGATTGATGAATGTGTTGAGCTTGTTTCAATGCTTGAGGGAACAAGTGTTGATATGATAGAGCTTAATATTTCCTGCCCGAATGTTAAACAGGGAGGTGCGGCTTTTGGAACAAATAAGGACTCTGCCGCTGAGATCACAAAGGCTGTTAAGAAAGCTACTTCTAAGCCTTTTATGGTTAAGCTTTCTCCGAATGTAACAAGCATAACCGAGATTGCAAAAGCCGTCGAGGCGGAGGGTGCAGACGCAATATCTCTTATAAACACTTTGCTTGGAATGAGGATAGATATAAATTCAAGGCGACCTATTCTCAAAAATAATGTGGGCGGACTTTCAGGACCTGCGGTTTTCCCGATAGCGGTGAGAATGGTGTGGCAGGTTGCAAATGCGGTTGACATTCCCGTTTGTGGAATGGGCGGGATAGCCTGTGCCGAGGACGCTGTTGAGATGATGATGGCAGGTGCTGAGTGCTTCCAGATTGGCGCTATTATGTTCAACGATCCTTATGCACCTGTTAAAATCATCAACGGCTTGAACGAGTGGTGCGACAAAAACGGAGTGAAGAACATAAGCGAGATAGTTGGAACAGTCAAGCCGTGGTAACAAGCTATATATTGTAGAAAGAGGGACTTTTGTCCCTTCAGCCTGTTGAAAAAGGTTTTGCGTAATAAACTAAAAGTTTTCGGTCAAGCCTTTTTCAAAAGGCTTGCGGGTCAAGGGCAGAGCCCTGTCGCTGACCGCAGTCAGCGAAATGCTTTACGGAGTGCGCTCCGCACAAGGGTGTAACCTAAAACTGCTTCGCAGTTTTAGCTAAAAAAATAGTCCAGTGGACTGTTTTGAAATGGGCAAATAGACGTTAGTCTATTTTTTAGCTGAAAATGCTATGCATTTTCAGGTTAAGCCCATGCAAGAGAGGGCTGCCCCTAAAAAGGCTTTATCTACACCCAAGAGGGACTTTTGTCCCTTTTTTTGTTGAATATTTATAATAAATAAAGTGGTAACAAAGTTTGTAATAATTGACTATGATTTACGATTAAAATGTAATCATTTTGTAATCAATAACAACAATTCTACAAAATATTGCATAAATAATCAACATAAATAAATTAAATATTATAAAAAACAAACAAAATCGACATATTAAAATGGTTACAAAAACTTGACTTTTGTAACCTTTTATCATAGAATATCAAAAGCACTTTAAAGAAAACAGCCGGTTACTGTTTTTTGTGCTGATGTTAAAACAAAAATTCGTGTAAATATTTTGGACAAATTCATTTATGATTGGAGGATGAAATGAGAATTTTTAATTACAGTAAGATACTTTTTTTTAAGCATTTTGAAAAGTTAATTGCCTGTGTTGCGGCAATACTCATTGTTATACTTCTATTTCAGAGTATGAGTATGATGAATGTTAATGCTAAAAATGTGTCTTCCGGAAATGTAACGCAAGCGACTGTTTCAAGCGGTAAAAAGGTTGGTAACAGTAAAAAGATTGTTAAAAAGAAGGTAAAATCAAAAGCTAAAAAGAAATCAAAATCTAAAAAGAAATTAAAAGCTAAAAACAAAAAGAAGTCTAAGCAAAAATCAAAGGCTAAAAATAAAAAGAAGTCTAAGACAAAGTCAAGGACTAAAAAGACTACTACATATAAGAAGACTGGCAACATAGTAGTAGACAGGCTCAATTCAGTAACGCTTAAGCCTGATAAGTTTCTTTCGGGGAAGAATGAAAAAATTCTGGAAAAGCATCTTGATAAGATAGTTGATGACGATATGTCTAATTATCAAAAGGCAAAGACCTGTTACGATTATCTTATAAATAACACCTATTATTCCTATTGCGGTTGGGGGAACGCTATTGAGTCGGTTCTTGAAAATGGTTACGGAACCTGTACTGAATACTCTTATGTTTATATGGCAATGATGAGGTATCTTGGATTCAACGCAAAGACGGTTGATGGAAGTACAGCTATGGCCGCTGGTGGATATGGCTATCATATGTGGACAGAGGTCAAGCTGGGCGGAAACACTTATGTTTTTGATCCTCAGGTTGAGGACGATATGTCATACGGAAAGATAAATTATTATAGATTCTGCAAGAGCTATTCAGAGGTTCCGGGGTCGTATATAAAACAATGATTTTTGGCGGATACATTTTTTGGATGTATCCGCATTTTTGTGTTATTGAATAAATTTGAAAAGTATGCCAATAATCTAATTGATTAAAGAAAGTGAGGCATACATATGCAAACAAAAATATGTGAAAACAATAGACGATTATTAAAAAAAGAGAGAATAAAGAATGCTGTTATAGTCGGCTTTTTAGTGGTAATGCTAATGTCGTTCACGGCAGGGGAAGAGATAAGAGAGCTTTCGTTTTTGTTCCCTGAGTTCAGCATATCACCGTCTGTGAAGCTTGACGAGGAAAGCAAGCATAAAGCAAAAAACTCTGATGATATGGTAGTAGAAGTTGAGGAAAACGAAAAGCCTAAGGTAAGATTTTTCATAGTGGATTTCTTTAAGTCATTGTTCTAGTAATGATAAAAATAAAACCGACTAATTAGCAAAAGCGTTCAGGAATCCGGACGCTTTTCTATTGCCCTTAAGACTTGTTTATGGTATAATGTTAGCAATAAGAAATCATTAAGTTTTATGTAGATAAACAGGTGATATAAATGCTAAAAATAATTACAGGCGGAATGGGGAGCAGCAAGACCGATTTGATTACCGCTGACATCAAAAAGGCTGTTTGTGATAATGAAAATGTTATCGTTATAGTTCCGGATCAGTATTCTTTTGAGTATGATAAACAGCTTTATAACGAGCTGGGTGCAAAGGATTTTAACAGGCTTCGCACTTTGGGATTTAACCGTTTTGCGGAAATAATATTAAAAGAGTATGGTACAAAGTCGGGCGTTGTTGCAGATAAAAACGCAAAGCTTATATCTATGTTCAAGGCGGTAAAGGCATTTAAGGCATCGGGTATGGGGCGAAAAAGCTATTATTCTCGTTCTCTTGACAAGCCTCAGTTTATATCGGACACTATCTCTCTTATCGACGATTTGAAAAAATCGGATATTGACAGCAATGCTTTAGAAAGTGCTTTGGCTCAGACTGAGGGAAGTCTTTTTGAAAAGCTGGATTCTGTATCTAAGCTGTATAAGCTTTATCAGGAGGAGCTTTTTAAATCGGGCTTGACAGACGAAACAAGCGCCATATCCGAAGCGGCAAGGGTAGCCAAGGAAAACGGATTTTTCAAGGGTGCGGTTGTTTTCATACACGAGTTTTCAAGCTTTACAGCAGATGAATACAAGGTTATAAAGGTTATACTCAGCGATGCAAAAAATCTCACCGTTTCTCTGATTATCGGGGGAGGTAATAATCTGACTTCCAATATGTCGCCCTTTTCAATTTGTCTTAAAACACGCTCAACGCTTATTGATATGGCAGGCGGTAAGGATAAGACAGAGAACATAAGTGCTGAGGAGCATATTGGGTTTTCTTCCAAAGCCATTGAGCATCTGGAATCAAATATATATTGCCTTGTGAATAGGCTTTGTGACGATAAGGACGGGATAACGCTCATTTCTGCCAAGAACCCTTATGACGAGATTGATTATGTTGCATCACGCATAAAAAAGCTAGTCCGTGAAGAGGGGTATTCCTATAAGGATATCGCCGTAATTTCACGCTCACTGGATGATTATTCAAGCATTATAGACGGAGCGTTCAACAGGTATGAGATTCCGTTTTTTATGGACAGGAGAAAGAGCGTTTTGCGTTCCTCGCTTGTTATATATGTTTTATCGTTGTTTGATTGTGTTCTGACAAAAAGCTATAAAACCGAAAACATTTTAAGATACATAAAATCGCCCCTGTCACACATTGAGGATTTCAAAGCGGCGGCTATTGAGGAATACTGCTATAAATGGGGCGTAGAGGGGGATATGTGGCTGTCCGACTTTATTCCGTCTGACAGCGGAAAGGTAGAAAATTCACAGGAATTTCTCACGCTTATAAATGATATAAGAAAGAGTATCATTACCCCTCTGGAGGAGTTCAAGCAAAAAGCAAGGAACGCCAAAGCAGGCGAGATTTGCCTTGCGTTAAACGAGCTTATGGGCAAGTTAGAGTTATCAAACAAAACCTTTTCTCTCATAAGCAGGTCTGTTGAGTCGGATGATGCGTCGGTAGTTGAGATTGCAAGGGATTTCAAACAGCTCTGGTCGTTATTCTTAGGGGCTGTCAACTCTATATACAAAAATATGGGTGATGAGGAGATCTCGCTTCGTCAGTATTATAATCTGCTCAGGCTTATGCTTTCAGAGATGACTATTTCCTCTCCGCCACAAAAGCTGGACGCTGTAACCGTTGCAAAGGCTGAACATTCAAGGCTGAGTAATATGAAAGCGGTCTTTGTGATAGGCGTAAACGACGGGCTTTTCCCGAGAAATGTCCGTAATTCCGGCTTGCTGACAGAGCGTGAAAAGATAAGTCTTAGCTGCTTAGGAATAAATATTAGCTCGAATATGCGTAACTATCTTGATAATGAACGGCTGATTTCATATATAGCTCTGACATCTGCCGGTGAGCGGCTGACAGTATCATATCCTGAGGCATCTGTTAAGAATGATGCGCTGAGGCCATCAATTCTAGTTCGAAATATAGAAAGGATATTCGGGAAAGATGTCTTGATAAATGCGTCAAAGCTGATGCTTGATTATTTCTGCGAGAATGAAAAAAGCGCTTATTACAGATACGCTTTGAACTATCATTATAATTCTAAAGAGCAGGAGAGCCTTAGAGAGGCGTTATGCAGTAAAAATGAATACAGAGAGAAGATTGAGTTTTTAGATAATCTGTCAGATGATGAAAAGCATTCACGATACAGGCTTTCAAAGGATATCGCTAAATCAATCTTTTTCCCGCATGATATAAATATGTCGGCTACCCGTGCGGATGATTTCTATAAGTGTCCGTTTAATTACTTTTGCAAAAACGGGTTAAAGGTTTATCCTGTTAGAAAGGTTGACATTTCGCCGATGACAAGGGGAAGCCTTATACATTTTATATTGCAGAATATTTTAAGCAAGGTTGATGAAAAGGGAAATATCTGCTTTAATGATGATTTTGAAAGGCTAAGCGATGATGAGATCAAAAGGCTTATAGGTCAATATTGCAAGGACTATGTAGAAAAAGAGCTAGGCGGAGATTTTGGAAAGACAAGCAGGTTTTCATATAACCTAAAGACGCTTGAAAGGTCTGCCTTTTATGTCGTCAAGAATCTTATCGAGGAGTTAGAGAGGTGCTTTTTCAAGCCTGTTGCATTTGAATATGATTTGTCTGATGATAAGGGCGAGAGCATTTTAAAAATCAAGGTAGATGATGATATCAATATATGTATGCGCGGAAGCATAGACAGGGTTGATATTTTCGAGGACGATGAGAGCCAAAAGCGTTATGTAAGAATAGTTGACTATAAAACCGGCGGAAAGGATTTTGAGCTATCTTCGCTTTATCACGGGCTTAATATGCAGATGCTTATCTATCTTCTTGCACTTGTCGATACTGATAACGAGTTCAACCGTGACGGTGAGCTTACACCGGCCGGGGTTATGTATATGCCCGCAAAGTATGTCGATAACATTCTGCCGAGAGAGAAGCTTAAAGGCAATTCTGATGAAGAACGAGAGAAAAAGCTGAGGAGCAAACGGAATACGGAATTTAAGCGCAACGGACTTTTCATATATAATGACCTGACCTTAAAGGCGATGGACGAGCGTGTTTCAGGCCTGTTTGCACCTGTCAAGAAAACCTCAAGCGGTGAAAGTGTAAGCCAAAATCAGGTTGTTGATGCTGAGATTTTTGAAGCTATTGAAAGGTTTTCTAAGGACAAGATTATTCAGATGGGCAGATCTCTAGCAAATGGAGAGATAGATGCAATGCCTGTTATGAAATCGGGAAAGCTTGACACAATTAGCTGTAAATATTGCAACTATTGGTCGGTGTGCGGAAGATATAACCGCCGTGATGCCAAGCAGATTTTAGATGATGACGGAAAAAGACTGCTTGATGAATTAAAAGAAAATCAAGGTTAGGGGAGGTAAGTTTTATGCCGATTTGGACAGAGGATCAGCTTAGCGCTATAAACGAAACCGAAAAGGGCGTTGTTGTTTCTGCGGCGGCAGGAAGCGGTAAAACAGCTGTTTTAATTGAACGGACGATAAGGCTTCTGTCAAATGAAGAGAAAAAAATAGAAGCGGACAAACTTCTGGCTGTAACCTTTACAAAGGCGGCAGCAGAGCAGATAAGGGAAAAGCTGACTCAGGCAATAATAAAGGAGCTTGACAACAATCCGCAAAGTGCGTGGCTGATAAATCAGCAAAAAAAGCTCCAAATGGCAAAGATAACGACTATCAATGCCTTCTGCCTTGATTTTGTAAGGGAAAATATCCAGAGCTTTGATTTTGAGAGTAATCTGAGGATACTTGAAGACAACAAAATAGAAGTTTTGCTCAATCAGGCTATTAACGATACTCTGGAGTATTATTACAGGGAAGAGCCTGAAAAGATTTCAGCAATTCTTGAAACACTCGGCGGAGAAAATGATAAAGCTCTTGTGAGCGCTGTCAAGGATATGCATTACTTCTTTAATAGTATTCCTTTCAGAGATGACTGGGTAAAGAGAACCCTTAAGCAGTTTGACGATGATGAATACTTAAATCAGATTTTGCAATATCCTTGCGATACTATAAAAAGCAAGGCAGAGTCTGTATCTGTTTTATATAAAGAGGTAATAGAGAAAAGCAGAGGACTTAAGATACTCACTTCAATAACTCAGCTTTTGGAAAACGATTTGAGCATAGCGTTAAGGCTAGAGAATATATCACCTAGCGATTGGGATAAGCTTTATACGGAATGTCAAAAATCTAAGTTTGATGCTTATAATTCGAGAATTCCAAAGAAAGCAATTGAAAGTTTTTCTAATGAAGTGATCCAAAAAGAGAGCGAACTGCTTGCTGAAATAAAGAGTGACAGGGATAGTCTTAAATCGGAACTGAAAAAGCTTATGGCTTTTATTTCTTCCCCTATTGAAGAAATTAAAAGCGATTTGAGTGTTATCAAGAGTCTGTTCGAGATAATTTGCGAGATGACAATTTCTGCTGAGGACGCACTCAAAGAGCTTATGGTCGCTAAAAACGCAGTGGATTTTTCAAGCGTTGAGCATATGACAACAGAGCTTTTAGCAGTGTGTGAAAACGGCGTTGTTTCAAGAACACAGCTTTGCGAGGAAATTGTAAGAAACAAAGAATACAAGATAATTCTGTTAGATGAATTTCAGGACGTCAACAATCTTCAGGACCTTATCTTCAAATGCTTGTCGGACACTGATGATATAAGTGTAATAGGCAAGAATGTATTTGTGGTAGGCGATGTAAAGCAGTCTATTTACAGATTCCGTCAGGCAAATCCTAAGCTGTTTATAGACGCAAGGAAAAAGGCTAACGATGAGTCTTATGAAAACACAAAGGAAATCACTCTGAAAAAGAATTTCAGAAGCCGAAGAGAGGTTGTAGATATAGTAAACTATCTCTTTTCACAGCTTATGAAAGAGGAATCAGGTGAGATAGAATATACCGATGATGAAAGGCTTGTGCAAGGACTTGATATTCCGGAAAGGGCTGAGTGTGATTATTCCACTGAACTTATGCTGATAGATGATAGGGGAGATTTTTCAAAGTATCTTCCATATAAGCTTGAGCATTATCAAATCGCAAAGAGAATAAGCGAGCTTTTAAATAGCAAGGCAGAGGTCTTTGACAGCAGTATCGGCGAAAACGGCGGTTTCCGTCCGTGCAGACCGTCTGATGTTTGCGTGATATCAAGAAACAATGATGACGGTAGGTGTGTTTCAAAGGCACTTGAGAGCTTTGGAATACAGACAAATGCAGAAATGACAAGCGGTTATCTTCGCTCAAGGGAGATATCAATTATCATAAATCTTTTAAGGGTGCTTGATAATCCTATGCAGGATATTCCGCTGTTATCAGTTCTTATGTCGCCTGTGTTTATGTTTTCGCCTGATGATGTGGCACTTGTGAGAATTACCGATACGGTAAATGCTAAGCCTAAGCTATATCAACAGCTTTTGCACTTTGAGGATAACGCCAAGAAGGAACATTTCCGGCTTGTCAAGAAATGCAAAGAGGCGGTTGAAAGAATCAAGGAGCTTCGCTTTTATGCGGCAAGCCTTAATCTTGTCAGCCTTATCAGAAAGATTTACGATACCGCAGACTATTACGGCATAGCATCTGCCTATGATGACGGCCACCAGAAGAGAGCTAACTTAAATCTTCTTTTGGAATATGCAGACGGCTATGATAAGTCTGTTGGCGGAGGGCTGACAGGGTTTATCCGATATATTGATAATATAGTTGAGAATAAAAACGATTTTTCTCAGGCGGTTATAAATTCAAACAATGGAGAGGCTGTTAATATCACAACAATGCACAAATCAAAGGGACTGGAGTTTCCGTTTGTGTTTATCTGCAACATTTTCAAGGGGTTTAATGACAAAGATAATAAAAAGAAAATGATAATAAACGGGGAGCTTGGCGTTTCAATAAAATTTAATATCGCTGAAGAGAATATGTCGGTTGTGCCGTTTATACATAATGTTTTGCAGAGTGTTGCCGACAGTGAGATGAAAAGCGAGGAGCTGAGACTTCTATATGTTGCACTCACCCGTGCAAAGGACAAGCTTTTTATTCCCATAGTGTTTAATGAAAAGACTGCCACGCTTATGAAAAATATTTATTTAAAGCTGGCTGTTCTGGGATGTGTATCAAGTGATATGATATCCGATTCGATTTCTTTTGGTGAATGGCTGACAGAGTGCTTTCTTCTTCACCCGGATGCGGAGAAACTAAGACAGCATATATTTGAATTTCTTGATGTAGAAAATAATGAGAAGCTGAAAACTCTTGAAACAGATTCAACTCTTTTGGTGACTGAGTGCGGTGAAACGCAAAGGCGTGAGGAGCAGGCTTTAAAGCAAAAAAGAGAGGTGGCAGATCCTGGACTCGTCAAAGAGCTTATTAAGAGATTTGAATTTGAATATGATTTCAGCGATTCGCAAACGCCGTCAAAGCTTTCTGTGTCAGATATTGCAAAGGACGAAAAGAAAGCGTACTATTATCCCCAGATTCCGAAATTCTCTGAGGAGATAGGCAAGCTTACCGCCTCTGAAAAGGGCACTATTACCCATAGGTTTATGGAGCTTTGCAACTTTGAAAACGCAAGAGAAAACCTAGATGAAGAAATTGAGCGGCTTGTATCTCACGGCAAGCTGACCGAAAGACAGGCAGAGGGAATTGACAGAAATACAGTCAAGGCGTTTTTTGAAAGCGATGTGTATAAGCGTATCCTGAAAAGCCATGGTGTTATGCGGGAAAAGCAGTTCTTAGTAAAATTCTCTGATCTTGATTTAAGTGGTGAGCTGGAGAAATATAGGTCTAGTGATGGAATGCTTCAGGGTATTGCCGACTGCATTATTGATGAGGACGACGGGTATGTTCTTTTGGATTACAAAACAGACAGAAATACGACAGCCGAGCAATTGAAAGAAAACTATACTGTTCAGCTTATGCTTTATAAAGCGGCATTTGATCTTCTGTTAGACAAGCCTGTTAAATCAAGCTATATATATTCTTTCAGCCTAAAAGAGGGCATAGAGATAAAATTCTGAATTTTTTAAATGCAATGCGAACATAGAAAGGTCGGTGATGATAATGAATTACTATCAGGAAAAAATAGAAACCAATTCTTTGATTCCGGCAAAGATTTACTTTGGCTGCGGAAGTGATGAAACGTCGCACTATCCTTTGCATTGGCACAGCAATCTGGAGTTTGATCTGGTCATCAGCGGAAAGATAAAAGGGATTATAAACGGAAGAGAGGTCGAAGTGGGAGCCGGTGAGTTCTTTTTTGTCAACAGCGGTGAGCTGCACGAGACAACCACTGATGACATAAGCACTATCAATACCGTTACCATTTTATTATCCTATAATCTTTTGAAGGAATATTGTAAAGATATTGATGAGTATTATTTTGACTTTCGGGATAATGAAAAGGCAAAGGAAAAGATAAAACAGCTGATAATTGAATGTGCATATCTCTATGAGCAAAAGGAAGACTTTTATGAGCTTGAAATATCGATTATACTCAGGAAGATATGTTCTATCCTCTTAAAAGAGTTTAAAAAGGAAAAGCGTGAAAAGGGATATAGCTGGGTTGAAGAAAAGAGCATCAACAGCATAAAAAAGGCAATCAATTTTATGGAGATCAATTATTGCTATTCCTTTTCTCTTGCGGATATTGCTCTTGAGATAGGAATGTCGCCGAATTATTTTTCAAGGTTTTTTAAGAAATATACAGGCGAGACCTTTTATTCATACCTCAATAAGATGAGGCTTTATAATGCCCATATCGAGCTTGTTAACAGCGATCACCCTATCTCTGCGGTTGCTTTGAATAACGGCTTTCCCAATGTGAAATCGTTTATCGAGGCATTTAAAAAAACATATAAAACCACGCCCGGAAAGTACAGAAAGGAATATCAGGAATAATTTTTGAAAAAAATTGAAAAAAGGGCTTGACAAAGGAAGAATGTGAGTGTATAATAACAGGGTAAGTAAAGCAGAACTCCGTTCTCACCTTAAGCGAAAGAGTGAAAAGGTCAATACAGTTTATTACAGTTGTGCTGTTTATTGTATGAGTGCGGAAAGTTTTCTGCACTCATATTTTTATTAGGAAATACTTTTAGTAAATTTGTGGAGGTGTTTAATCATTAGCAACAAAAATGATACTCAGATCAACGAAGCAATCAACGATAAGGAAGTCAGACTTATCAATGATGACGGAAGCCAGCTTGGTATTGTGTCGGGTAAAGAGGCTCAGAGGATAGCATATGAGAGAGATATGGATCTTGTCAAAATTGCACCTAATGCTCAACCGCCGGTATGCAGGATTATGGATTACGGAAAATATTGCTTTGAACAGGCTAAAAAGGATAAGGAAGCAAGAAAGAACCAGAAGGTTGTTGAGGTTAAGGAGATAAGAATGTCTTCAACCATTGACACGCACGATTTTGAAACAAAGGCTAAACAGGCCGGAAAGTTTTTAAAATCAGGCGATAAGCTCAAGGTTTCAGTCCGTTTCAGAAAGCGGGCGGTTGCTCACCCGGAGCTTGGCGAGGAGTTGCTAGAAAGATTTAAAGAGGCTGTATCCGAGTTCGGAACGGTTGACAAAAAGCCAAAGATGGAGGGACGAAGTTTAGTTATGTTCGTCAATCCAAAGGCGACTAAGTAAAAGAGAATTTGCAAAAGTAGTTCTTAGATTAAGGAGGAAGAATTATGCCTAAGATGAAAACACACTCAGGCGCTAAAAAGCGTTTTAAGGTAACTGGCTCTGGAAAAGTTAAGTATATGCGTACTAATAAGAGCCACAGACTTATTCAAAAAGGTCACAAGAAGGCAAGACAAACTCGTAATTCTGCATATGCTTCATCAGCAGATCAGAAGAATCTGAGAGAGCTTATCCCATACAAATAAACGAGTATAGGGAAACCGAAGAAATTTATTAAAATTAGGAGGAATTTACTATGGCTCGTGTAAAGGGAGCAATGATGACTCGAAAGAGAAGAAATAAGACCCTGAAACTTGCAAAAGGTTACTGGGGAGCAAAGAGCAAACACTTCAAAATGGCTAAGGAAGCCGTAATGAAGTCAGGACAATATGCGTATATCGGAAGAAAGCAGAAGAAGAGAGA
>CANQJW010000019.1 GCA_947624345.1 uncultured Clostridia bacterium
TTTTCGCCCTCAATAACCAGCCTTTGCATAAAGCTTCTCTCCTTTTCTAACAAATTCGCTTAACTCATATTATGCAAGCGCTTAAAAGAGAGTTACTGATTTGCAATGCAATGCTTAATTATTAAAATATAAATGTCCGTCCGGCTTATTATGTATCTATGATAACCTCTGCGATAAGTGGCGACAAAACTCCATATACCCTATCGGGGGTGTCGTTTATATAAAGCTTTCTGGCGTTTTCAGATAAAGCCTCTATCTTTTCCTTGTTGTTATAAAGCTCCTCTATCTTATCTCTAAGCCAATCGGCAGAGAAGTCCTTTTGCTCTATGCAAATTCCTGCCCCTGCCTTATCAAGAACCATTCCGTTATAATATTGATGATTCTCGGCAACATTCGGCGAGGGGATCAATATTGAACCTCTGCCTATCGCTTCAAGCTCAGTGAGTGAGTTTGCTCCGCAGCGGCTTATAACAAGATCTGCCGCCGCCATACAAACAGGCATATTAACATATTCAGAAAGCCTGATTCTTCTATCACTTAAATCAACGCCGTCCGCTTTGAGCTTATCGGGGTAATCCTTATATCCCTGATACTTGCCATAGGAATGTATGTGATTGATTTTAATACCGTTTTCCTGATACCACTTAAAAAGCTTGGCAACTGCCTCGTTTATCACCCTTGCGCCCAGACTTCCGCCTGTGGACAAAATACAAATCTCGTCCAGAGGCAATCCCAGCTTTTTTCTCGCCTCACGCTTTGAGATTCCCCCGAAGCCTTTTCTTACTGGAAGCCCCGTTACAGTGCATTTCCCGCCGGCATCTAAATACTTTTCGGTTTCCTTAACGGTAAGCATAACCTTGTCAACATACTTTGACAGTAGTTTTGTCGTAACTCCAGGGAAAGCATTAGCCTCGTGGATTGCAGTTTTAATACCCATTTTTGCCGCAGTTCTGACAATAGGGCCTGAAACATATCCTCCTGTTCCTATTACAATATCAGGGTTAAATTCCTTTATTATCTGCTTTGAGCGATGTCCCGAAAGAGCAAGATAACTAGCCGCCTTTATATTTCTTTTTACATTCTCTAAAGTTATCTTTCTTTGAAAGCCCTTTAATTTTATCGGCTTGAAGTCATAGCCCTCCTTTGGAATAATGGACGCTTCAAGTCCGTCAGGCGTTCCCGCAAAACAAAACTGTGTGTCGGGGTGTTTTTCTTTTATAATCTCGGCAATTGCCAGTGCGGGATTAACATGTCCCGCTGTGCCTCCGCCTGCAAGTAATATCCTAAGCATAAATCCATCTATGCCCCCTTATGAGCATTTCCTCCTTATTATGTTTTGTGTGTAAGCTGTCATTCCATAGTTTTCGATTGTCGTGAGACGGCAAGCACTAATCCCACTTCAACAAGCTGGATCATCAACGCCGTTCCTCCATAGCTGAAAAACGGAAGTGAAATTCCCGTGTTCGGGAAAGCATTTGTAGCAACCGCAATATTTAAAAGTGCCTGTAAGCCTATCTGGATTGTCACACCTGCTGAAAGAATCATTCCGAACTTATCAGGCGAGTTTGCGGCAATATAAAATCCTCTGAACACAAAGAGTGCAAACAACAGCATAACAATTATTGCGCCTATAAGCCCCAGTTCTTCGCAGATTATAGAAAATACAAAGTCGTTCTGAGATTCTGACAGATATAAAAACTTCTGCTTTGATTCGCCAAAGCCAACGCCGAAAATTCCGCCCGAACCGATTGCCAGCAGCGACTGCCAAGTCTGATATGTAGAGCCTCTTATATCGGACGACGGATCTCTCCACGACTGAATTCGGTCTGAGATATATCCGAGATTACCCTCGGTTATTGATTTTAACAGCAGGAATAATAATCCCGCTCCTACACATACGCCGACGAATTTCCAGAAATTCTTTCTCGGAACGCCGCCGACAAACATAAGCGAAAGACCTATCATTCCGATGATCAACACGCCCGACATATGCCTTTGTAAAACCAGAACAATTGCACAAAATACTATAATTATTGCAAAAGGAACAATTCCATAAGTCCATTTTTTAGAAAACTTTGAATAGTTCATAGAAATAAGATATGCAAATATAATTATAAGCGCAACCTTTAAAAGCTCCGACGGCTGAAACTCAATACCTATCTTTATCCATCGTCTTGCACCCGCAACCTCACGACCCGCAAAAGCGGTAAGCAGATTAAGCACCCAGGCAAATCCAAATAAAAAATAAGCAAGCATTGTGTTCTGAAGAATATGATAATCAATGTGAGTGACAAAATACATTATCACAATGCCGACAACAGCAGCTATTAACTGTTTTTTAGCATAGTAATAACCGTCACCGTATTCAAAGTTTCCCCACGAATAGCTGGCAGAGAACATCATTGCAATTCCGAAAATAAGCAAGGTAAATACTATTATCAGAAACGCTTTGTCAAGATTTGTTTTTATCCAATAATCTTTCAAGGATTTTTTGTTTTGATTATCTGGTGACTGAGGATAACTATTTCCCCTGAAGCCTTGCCCAAATGGATTTCTGAAATTCATCTGCAATGTGATCTCTCCTTTCTAAAATATAGTTTTATGTTATTTCAGATTATCAATTATACTTTCAAATTTCATTCCTCTGCTTGCTTTTAATAAAACAGAGTCCTTTTCTCTTATTATAGCTTTCAGATAATCTGACAGCTCCTCCTTTGAGTCAAACAGCCTTGTTCTTGATTCGTCAAAGCCTTTTTTAACAGCACCCTGTATATAATACTTTGACATTTCACCAAAGCATAAAAGCAGGTCAATCTGCTCTTCAAAAACCACCTCACCGACGCTTTTATGCAAATCCTTTGAAAACTGCCCTAATTCGAGCATATCACCCAAAACGGCAATTTTTCTACCTTGAGTTTCAAGCTGTGACAGTGTATGAAGTGCGGATTTTGCAGAATCAGGCGATGAATTATAGCAATCTGCAATAATTTTAACTCCGTTTATATCAAGTATTCCCTGACGGATTCCACCCGGCAAAAACTCACCAATAGCTTCTATCACATCCTCAGGGCTTATATTATATTCACGTCCAACACAGAAAGCCGCAAGCGCATTTTTTACATTATGCTCTCCTAAACAGTTGAGTATTGCCTTATAGGTCTTTCCGTCGCTGTTTATATTAAACTCAATTCTTTCATCTTTGGTTTCTATATCGCTTGCATATACATCAGCAGATGAATCGGATACTGAATAAAAGATTAGCCTTCTGTCCGATCTTACCTCGACATTTTTTAAATACTTATCATCTTTAGAAAGAATAAGAGGAGCGTTTTCTTCTGCACCGTCTAAAATCTCCATCTTGGCTTTTAAGATATTTTCCTGTGAGCCGAGATTTTCAATGTGAGAGTACCCGATGTTTGTAATCACACACATATTCGGCTTTGCAGTAACCGAAAGCCTTGAAATCTCACCGAGATTTGACATTCCCATTTCTATAACTGCCGCTTGATGCTCTCTATTCAGATTAAACAGCGTCATAGGGAGTCCTATCTCATTGTTGAAATTCTTTTGAGTTTTCAAAGTGTTGAACTTCTTTGACATAACAAGTGATATAATATCCTTAGTAGTTGTCTTTCCAACGCTTCCTGTTACACCAATAAGCTTAATATCAAATTTATCTCTGTAGAAGCTTGCAATATCCAAAAGTGCTGTCTGAGTGGAATCAACTATTATGCACTTGGCTCCCTCTATTGCACGCTCGGTTATGGCCGCAACGGCACCAAGCTCCATTGCCCTTTTTGCATAATCGTGTCCGTCGAAGTTCGGCCCTTTAAGCGCAACAAACACCGCACCCTTTTCAATTGTTCTTGTATCTGTTGAAATAGATGTTACCTCAATATCACTTGGATATCCAAAGCTTCCTTCTACTGCTGTCACTATCTCGCTTAATAATAGCTTTTCCATAATGTCTTTACCTTTTCCTGTGTTAAAATATAAATAGATATGTTGATGTATTTTTTAATTCAGTTCTGCCAAAGCCTCTGCTACTACTTCTCTCTCATCAAGGTGAATTTTCACCCCACCGGGAAGAATTTGATAATCCTCGTGTCCTTTTCCCGCAAGAATAATAACGTCATCCTTCTTCGCATTTTTAACCGCCCAGTGAATTGCCTCAATTCTGTCGGTTATTGTGATATAGGGAACATTCTTTCCCTCAAGTCCTGTTAAAATGTCTTTTATGATTTCATCAGGGTCTTCGTCTCTTGGGTTATCCGATGTAACAATCAGAAAATCAGCATGCTCCGCAGCGGCTCTCGCCATAAGAGGACGCTTTGTTTTATCTCTGTTTCCTCCGCATCCGAAAAGGCAAACAACTCTGCCCTCAGAACAGCTTTTTATCGCACTTAGAATATTTACAAGAGCATCAGGGGTGTGAGCATAATCGCAGATAACGGTGAAATCCCTTCCCGTCGGAACAACCTCTGCTCTTCCTCGAACACCTGAGGTTTTGTCAATCAGTTTTATAACCTCTTTTGCATTATATCCAAGCTTCACCAAACAACCGATAACCGCCAATGAATTTGAAACATTAAACTGCCCCGGCATATTGAATTTAACCGGCAATGTTTCCTCACCGTCATTGAAGCTATATTCGACTCCGCTTGCTGAAAGCTTTATGTCATATGCGTAGAAGTCTGCCTTTTCAGTTGTCGAAAACGAATATTTTTCGCAGTCAATTTCGCTTAAATACCTCTTTCCGCTATCGTTGTCGATGTTGATAAGAGCCTTATCGCACATTGAAAAAAGTAACTTCTTGGCTCTATAATAGTTCTCCATAGTGCCGTGTACATCAAGGTGATCCTGTGTCAGGTTGGTAAAGAGTGCAATATCAAAATGCAGCGGACCTACTCTCTTTTGTTCAAGAGCCTGAGAGGAAACCTCCATTACTGTGTATTCGCACTTTTCCTCAACCATCTGAGCAAGAAGCTTATATAAATCATACGGCTCGGGAGTAGTCCTGTCTGTGTGAAGAATCTTGTCGCCTATTTCATTTTGACAAGTGCCGATTAGTCCTACCTTTGCACCTAGCTCAGTCAAAACCTTTTTTATAACGGTAGTAATAGTTGTCTTACCGTTTGTGCCGGTAACGCCGATAAGCTTCAGCTTTTTCTGTGGATTTGAAAACCACTTTGCACACAAAGCAGGATAAATCTCTCTTGAATCATCAACTATTATCTGTTTCTCTAAACCTAAATCCTTTTGAACAACAACGCATGAAGCACCCTTTTCAAGCATCTCTCCCGCAACGCTGTGTCCGTCAAAGGTGTTTCCTCTGATACAGACAAACATTGCTCCTTTTTTAAGATCCTTTCTGTTATCAGATGTTATATCTGTGATCTCTATATTTTCTAAGGTTGTTTGAGCCAGACCGTCAATCAGATCATACAGTTTCATTTTACATTCTCCTTTTAGGTTTTATAACATAACACAACACAATATATAAACTGCTTTTTAATACTATTGCGAGCCTGCACTTTCTGTAGCAAATGTTACAGAAATTATTGTTCCGACCGGAACCTCTGTTCCCGAAGCATAGCTCTGATCGGTTCCTGCAACTGCACCTACCTCATCGACTGCATTACCCTGAGCATTGAGGTTAAGACCTACGCTCTCTAACCTGCTTTGGGCTTCGCTGACAGTGAGCCCCTTTACGCTCGGAACAGAAACAGTTTTCGCCTTGTAATTGCTCTCCGTATAAAGATAAACCGTTCCGCCGTGCTGCATTGATCCGCTTGTAGGCGACTGTGCCACAACTGTATTGCCGTTGCCTACTACTTCATATTCAAGTCCCAGTCCGTTGATAGTTTTCTCAGCGTCGGACAGTTTTGTTTCGGTAACGCTTGGAACTGAAACAGCAACCTGTTCCATTTCCTCATCTGTGTATTCAGGGAAATATCCCAAATAAGGCAGAACGTCATTGAGGATCTGAACACACACCGGCGCTGCAACTAAGCTTCCGTAATAATTTCCTCCTGTAGGGTGGTCTACCATAACTAGCATAATAAGCTCGGGATCGTCAGCAGGATAAAACGCACAATAAGAAGCTACATAAGTGTTACCTGATACGTCCTCGTCGATTTTCTGCGAAGTTCCCGACTTTCCGCCTATGCGGTATCCCTTTATATAAGCGTTTGAGCCTTGCTCTGTATTTACGACATTCTCCAAAACCTTTCTCATAGAAGCAGATGTTTTTTCAGAAATAACCTGTCTCTTTTTAACAGGAGTAATGTCTTTTACAAGATTTCCTGAAGGATCGATAATTTTATCTACAACCTGCGGAGTCATAAGATATCCGCCGTTTACAACTGCCGAATATGCCGTTATCATCTGAATAGGGGTAACTTTATTGGTCTGCCCAAATGAGCTTGACGCAAGCTCTACTATACCCAGATTATCAGTCGTAACATGAATACTTCCCGATTCAGACGGAAGGTCAATGCCTGTAAGCTCAGTAAACCCGTACGCTTTGAAATATTTATAGAATTTATCAGCTCCAAGTGCCTGACCTATCTGTATAAACGCAGGATTGCACGAATGTACCATCGCCTCTGCAAAATTCTGCGCGCCGTGGTCAACAAACGACCAGCAGTGAAATGTTCTGTCCTCAACCTGAATTTTAGTGTTGCATGAAAATGTTTGGGTAAAATTGATAGAACCTGTGTCAAGAGCAGAAGAACCTGTTATGACCTTAAATACTGAACCCGGGAAATAAAGCTCTGAAACAGCTTTATTTTTCCATTGAAGCGCCCATGCGTCCGACTGTACCTTTGAGTATTTTTTGCTGCCCTCAGTAAGACCGGCCAGTTCTTCTAAAGTGTCCTTGTCAGTTATTTCTGATGGATTGTTAGGATCATAGCTTGGATTTGTAGCCATAGCTATGACAGCACCGGTCTTAGGGTTCATAATTATTCCGCAGGCTCTGTCTGTCGGCATATTTTTAGCAACGGCTTCTTTGAGTGCTTTTTCAAGATAATACTGAATATTGACATCTAAATTAAGCACAAGCGAGTTGCCGTCCTGAGCGTCATAATTCTGCTTGTATCTATAAGGGATTTCTTCTCCATTTGCGGCCTTTGCTGTTACAACTCTTCCGTCAACGCCTGCCAGATAATCGTCATAATACTCCTCTAATCCATATATTCCATAACCGTCATAATGAAGATGTCCTATGACATTTGACGCTATTTCATTCTGAGGATAATATCTCTTTGTAGTAGGCGTGAGCCCGATAGCATCAAGTCCTATCTCGGTTTTGTAGGCGGTGATTTTATCAGCAACCTCTTTTTCTACATTTTTTTTGATTATCTGATACATATTATTCTGCTGACAAAGCTTCATTATCTTCTTTTGCTTTATGCCCAGAAATTCAGAGAGCTTTGATGTTATCTCATTCAAATCTGCCGCAGGATCTTCCTCTGCTAAATAATTATCCAACATTCTCGGATCGATATAAACGGTATAAACAGACGCACTTCTTGCAAGCGTCTGCATATTTCTGTCATAAATTGATCCTCGGTTTGCTGTAACAACCGTACTCTGAAGCTGTTGTGAAGCGGCAAACTCCTGATATTTTTCAGACTCTGTAACCGATATATGAAACATATTTATAAATATCCATATCATAAACGCAAGTATTCCCAGTGCTATCCAGATATTAAGTCTTCGTTTCATAAGCCCTGTTGGTCTTTCGTCCATATATAACCGCCTCCCTGTATATATTTTTGCCGACATCAGACTGTTTTTTCCTTACCATCTGTCAGCTTATAATATTTCCCACCTGTTATCCTGATTTTATTTCCTGCTTTTCCAAAAAAATTACTTATCCATATAAGTATAAAAAAGCTAAGTTTAAAACTTCCGCCAAGAAGTATAAGCTTAACTTTTTAACTAATAATATCCTATTCATTATGCCCCAAAGTATTCCAAAATGCTCGCAAACCATTTTTTAATAGACACAAAAATATTATCATCTTCGGTTTCAACAACCTCAGCAACACTGTCGCTTTCAACCTCGACATACTCAATCTGAGATTTATCCAGCTTTTGAAGTCCCAGCTTCTCTTCTGCATATTCCTCAACCTGAGCCAGGCTTGTCCTCGACTCAAGCTCGGTTTCAAGACTCATATTCTCGTCCTGAAGCTTTGCAAGCTCTTCAGTAAGGCTGGATTGTTCCGAATAAATTTCACTAAGCTCCACCCGCCCGAAAACAAATGCACTTAGCAACGCTAAACTTATAAACCCAGTGATGATGAATTTCATGGCAAAGGCTGCTTTAGGCTGAATCTTCAGATTTCGTTTATGTTTTATTTTAGGTTTTGGCATACTTGATTCATCTGAGTCATAAGCCGCATAATCATAAGCAAGATTATTAGTCTTTGCCATTCGTTCTACACCTCTTTTTTTGGCGTACTTGTTTTCTCTCTTTCTTTTGTCCTCAGTTTTTTACTTTGTCGCCTGAGAGCTTTTCTCTTTTTTTTAAACCCTCAATTCTTTTGTGTCTCTTTCTTTTGTCTTCAAATAGCTTTTTTATTTGTCGCTATTTTCGTTTTGCCAACCTTTTCTTTTACAGTTTCTTTATTCTGTTGCTTTTCAAAGTCGCCAGCAGTATCAGTCTATATCTTTTCTATGATACGAAGCTTGGCGCTTCGACTTCTGTTATTTACCTCAAGCTCACCCTGTGAAGCCAGAATAGGCTTTCTGTTCACAAGTCTGCCTTTCGGTTTTCTTCCGCATACGCACTGCGGAAAATCAGGCGGACATATACAACCTTTGCAAAAGTTCGCAAATCTTTGCTTAGTCAGCCTGTCCTCTAGCGAATGGAACGAAATCACACAAAGTCTTCCTCTGCTGTTTAAAGCCTCAAAAGCCTTGTCCAATGCAATGCTCAAATGCTCAAGCTCTGCATTTACCTCGATCCTTATCGCCTGAAAGGTTTTTTTGCAAGGGTTCTTCTCTCGCCTTACCCTCTGAGGAACTGACGCTTTTATTATCTCTGCCAGCTCCAGAGTTGTTTCAATTGGTTTTGTTTCTCTTGTTCTTACAATAGCTGATGCAATACTTCTCGAAAACTTTTCCTCGCCGTATTCGAATAAGATTCTTGAAAGCTCTTCATACGAGTATGTGTTTACCACATCTCTTGCCGATAAGCCCTCACAGCTCATTCTCATATCAAGCGGAGCGTCGTTATGATACGAAAATCCTCGCTCAGCTTTATCTAATTGATGTGACGAAACTCCTAAATCCAAAAGAATTCCGTCAACTTTATATATTGAAAGGTCTTTTAAAACCTCATCAATCTCTGAATAGTTTGCCTTTACAACCGTTGCATTAAACCCATTAAGTCTCTCTCTTGCAACCTCAACTGCCGTCGGATCACGGTCGATAGCAATAAGTCTTCCGCCTTCTAACCGTTTTGCGATCTCCTTGGAATGTCCTGCACCGCCCACAGTTCCGTCAACATATATGCCATCTGGTTTTATACTAAGCCCTTCGATACATTCATTCAGCAATACTGATATGTGTGAAAATTCCACTCAGCCACCATCTCTCATAATCAAAGACTAAAACTCAAGCTCTTCAAGCTCTGCGAGAAATTGTTCGTCATCATAGCTTTCATCAGCCTTTTCCCAGGTTTGTCTGTCCCAGATTTCTGCTCTTGTAGAAACTCCTGCCACAACAACTTCCTTTGTAAGGTTTGCAAGCTCTCTCAAGCTCTGGGGAATAAGTATTCTGCCCTGCTTATCAGCTTCAACTTCGTTTGCCCAAGCCATAAAGTGTCTCTGAATACCTTTTCCTTTACCCATAGGAAGTGAACTTATCTTCTCTGCCATCACTTCAAAATCGTCAATTGAATAAACAAATAAACAGCCGTCAATTCCCCTCGTTATGATGAACCTTTCACCGACCGCTTCTCTCAGCTTTGTCGGAAAGCTCATTCTTCCCTTTGTATCCATAGACTGAAAATATGTTCCTTTAAGCATACTTGTCGGCAAACTGTTCACCTCCCCAAAAGAATCTCAAGCAGTAGCTTTTTAATTCACTAAATGCGATGCCGTTTAGCTTTACCCGTTAACTTTGTTGAAAACGTATTAAAAACTGCTGGTTTTCAACGGTTTCAACATAGTTTTCAACATTTAGGGATTTGACACCACTTTTGTGCACCTTTTGCCACTTAAGGTTATTATACAATAATAAATCAAGAATTGCAACCACATTAAAGAAATCTAAAGTTAAATAATCTACCAATTTTTTGACAGGATTTTTATGCAATATTACTAAATATACATATAAACTTCAACACTTCGACAAAATTATACCCATAGTTTACATTAAAAATTTACTTATCAATGCAATTCCCTATTTTTTATTAGTAATTGTAAGTCAGCAGAACTGATTTTGATTCTACTATTTTCACAAACTAACAAAAATTATACGTCTGAAAATAATATAATTTGCACATAAGCGAATTTTATCAAGTTCTTACACTTAAAATTCGTTGTGAAATTTACACAATACCGGCAAATTAAATTTCTCAAACCTGTTAGATTTACACAATCACTTTACTAATTTGCACTGCATTTTAAAATTTGCACAGCAAAGTTAAAAGAACTAAAATAAAAGTATAAAATAAAAAGGGTGATCTATATGAACAAAAATTCAAATTTAAAACTGCGTACTATTGTTTTTACCGGACTTTTTGCCGCTCTCGTATGCGTATTGACAATGCTTCATATAACTACAAATAACGGCGGATATATTCACGTAGGAGATTCGCTTATCTACCTTTCGAGTATGCTTCTTCCGTTTCCGTGCGGTATGATCGCAGGTGGAATAGGCGGGGGATTATCAGATTTATTGTCAGGCTCTCCTGAATACGTTATTCCTACGTTTGTAATAAAAATCTTAAACTCCCTTGTGATATATATTGTTGCAAAACGCAGTCAGAAAATTATAAATGTACGCTCTGTCATTGCGGCGGTTCTTTCGGGATTAATAACAATTTTCGGATATTATTTTACGGCGGTTATCCTGTGGGGAGGCTTTAAAGCTCAGCTTGCAACAATACCTGGAAATATTTTTCAGGCAGTGGGAAGCGCAGTAATATTTATAGTTTTAGGTCTTGCGTTTGACTCTGCAAAGCTAAAGGATAAACTGAAATTTATAAGTAAATAATGTACATAAAAGATAAACCGCCGGCATAATATATATGTTGGCGAAATGCAGAATAGATATGTTCTTGCCTCTGGCTTCTTGTATCTTACATCTGTAATTGCACCGACATATTATAAATGCTCGGTGTTTTTTTATTTTCTTCAAGCTCTACCTCAAAATTCTTGCATCTTGCTTCTAAAACTCTTGCATCTGGCCGTGACAAACTTCTATAATTATGATATACTGTATAAATGACAACTATTTTATAGAACGGAGAATGACGATGTGCGGCAAAAGAAAAAGCGGTATTTTAATGCATATAACCAGTCTTCCATCTGAATACGGGATTGGAAAATTCGGCAAGGAGGCTTACGCCTTTGTAGATTATCTGGTCGGCTGCAAGCAGAAATACTGGCAAATTCTTCCCTTATCGCCCACCAGCTATGGAGATTCGCCTTATCAGTCGTTTTCCATTCACGCAGGAAATCCTTATTTCATAGACTTTGAAACGCTGACGGCCGAGAGACTTTTGAATGAATCTGACTATAAGGATATTATATGGTGTGATAATGAACGCTATGTTGATTATGATAAGCTGTATGAATTAAACTTCAAGGTGTTAAGAAAGGCTTATGAAGCATTTAAGAATGATATTCCCAATGCCTACATAGAGTATGTAAATCAAAATGATTACTGGCTGAGTGATTATGCTCTGTTTATGGCCCTTAAAGACGCATACAACGGCAAGCCGTGGATCGAATGGGATTCATTACTTCTCAAGCGTGATGAATTCGCCATTGATGCCGCAAAGGACAAATACAAAGACGATATAGGCTTTTGGAAATTCACTCAATATAAATTTTACGAGCAGTGGTTTAAGCTAAAAGAATACGCTAACCAAAAAGGTATTGAAATTATCGGGGATATTCCGATTTATGTGGCTTTCGACAGTGTTGATGTATGGTGTTCTCCTGAATTATTTGAGCTGAACGAAGATTTATTACCAGTCAATGTTGCAGGCTGTCCGCCTGATATATTCACCCCTCTAGGTCAGCTTTGGGGAAATCCCCTCTATAACTGGCAGCTGATGAAAAAAGACGGCTATTCCTGGTGGATTGACAGAATTGCATCAGCACAAAAAATATATGATATTATCAGAATCGACCATTTCAGAGGCTTTGACAGCTATTTCTCTATTCCCTACGGCGACAAGGACGCAACAGGCGGTCACTGGAAAGAGGGTCCGAAAATTGAGCTGTTTAATGCAATTAAGGAGAGACTCGGAGAAGTAAAAATAATAGCCGAGGATTTAGGATTCATCACACCGTCTGTTAAAGAGCTTCTCAAAAATACAGGCTACCCCGGAATGAAAGTCTTGCAGTTTGCGTTTGAACCAGATGCAAGCAGTATGTATCTTCCGCAAAATTTTGATAACTCAAACTGCTTTGTTTATACGGGAACTCACGATAATGAAACCCTAAAGGGATGGACATACTCAGAGAGTGATGAGAATATCCGATTCGCTATGGATTATCTCGGAATCGAGCAAAAAGATGACCTGCCATGGGCTATTATCCGTCTTGCGTGGACATCAATCGCAAATACGGCTATTGCCCCGATTCAGGACTTTTTAGAGGTCGGCAGTGAAGCGAGAATAAACATTCCGTCAACAGTGGGTAACAACTGGCGTTGGAGGGCATCAAAAAGCGATTTTACACCTGAGCTTCAGCGAAAAATAGCGAATTTAACAACCCTTTGCGGACGGCAATAATTCACAAAAGAAAGGGCGTTCACTATGTGAACGCCCTTTTTATGCTTACTTAACCTTAACCTTCTTCTTACTCTTAACCCACTTGCTATACACCTTCTGCGTCTTGCCCTTTGCGTCCTTGTAAGTAGCGTAAGCCCTTACCCTTACAAAATATTTCTTCTTGCTCTTTAGCTTCTTGAAAACAACCTTGTTCTTGGTAGTCGCCTTATTGATTAAATCCTTCTTAAAGTTCTTCTTAGTGGACGCCTGAACCTCATAGCCTGCTGCCTTTGCAACCTTCTTCCAAGAAACAGTTATCTTCTTCTTGCCTTTGGCTTTAGTTGTAAGGCTTACGATTTTAGCCTGCTTTATTGCCTTTTCAGCGGCAGCCTTAGCCTGCGAAGCCCTTTGAGCCGGTGACGTTGTCTTTTTAACATTACCGCCTGTTGGGTTTGTCGGACTTGTCGGATTTGATGGGCTTGTTGGGTCAGAACTATCTGACGGGGTTGACGGGTCAGATTCGGACGGGTCGTCTTTCTTTTCCTCAAGCGCATTTTTAGCTTCATTTATTGCCTTTACTGCGCTGTCAACCTCGTCTTGAGTTGCGTCCATATTATCTAAAATCGCCTTTGCATTTTCGATAGCCTTTGTTAATGTGGCAACACTTTCATCAGTATATTTATCTGTCTCTATTGCCTCTGCCTCTGATATAGCAGTTTCAAGGGCGGTTGTATTAGAAAGGTAAACATAATTTGCTTCCGTTTCTTCTGTTGCTTCTTTTAAATATCCTGCGTCACGCAATGCTTTTTCTGTTACGCTATCTTTGTATATATGGAATTTCACATTATCGCAATTATAAAATGTACTGTAACCAGTATTATTTGCATTAGTCTTAGGACCATATATTTCTTGCATATCAGCAAATATATATACATCTTTTAGTAATGTACAACTCAAAAATATCGCTCTATATCCGTGGTTATAGTTGTCTATTAACCCTTCTTCAATTATTGCCTTTTCAAGTGATATACAGTTTTTAAAAGTACCACAATCGTCACCATTTCCATTAGGCGAACTACTACTACCAAGCGTTACATTTTTAGGTATTGTTACTTCTTTAAGTGAATTACAACTTTCAAATGCATGACCGCCTATAAACATTCCTTCATTAAGTGAATTTATTGAGGTAATTTCTGTATAAGCAAATGCATCTCTGCCAATGCTGTTTAAAGATTTAGGTAGAATTAAATCGCCTGATAATGCACTATGTGAAAAAGATGCATCTCCAATTTCCTTAAGTCCTTCTGGCAAACCGCTAACAAAACTTGTTAATGAAGTACAATCACAAAAAGTACCTCTTCCTGTATTTATTAATGTATCAGGTAAGTCTACATCTTTCAATGCTGTAAAATCATAAAACGCACCAGGCACTTTACCCATACCTGGACTAATCCCAGAAATCGCACTAATTGATGTAATACCTGACTCTATTACTATATGTTCTGTTACATCTTTATATTTTTCATAATAATTATTAGAGTTAACTATATTACCGGTTCCGCTAAATGTTAAAGTTTTAGTCGAGCTATTCCATTCATATTTTGTTGTCAGACCGCAAGGTCCTGATTTGTCTGTCACTTCGGGTACCTCAATAGGTGTGCGATTTTCTATTTCAGGAAATTTCTGTTCTTCTGTGATATATTCTATATCATCATCAGTTAACTTTAAACCGTCTCTTAATGATTTCTCTGTTTTTGAGCTCTGATATATATGCCACTTTGTACCACTTCCGGCATTTGGGTAAAATACTAAGTTATTATCATTAAATGTATTTTCTAAATCTTTTGTAAATATCCATAAGTCTTTTAATTCAGACATATTTTGCGATAAACACTTATAAAGATTTGTAATTGTAGATGGAAATACTGCTTCTGTTATATTTCCAAATGAACTGAAACTATAGTCGTCTTTCAAAGAAATGCCTTCTTCAACTACTAGCTTCTGTATTTCTGTTGATGCTTTTTCCCAGCCCCAATATGGAATTGTATATGACCCCGAAGGAGCAGGAGCCTCATAACATTTGCTCATCTCGCCGGAACCGCTTATAATCAAAGTACAGTCTGTGTTTATAAGCCAAGTAGCAGTTGTTCCGCATTCACCTGAGGTATAATACGCATCAGGGTCGAAGTTTTCTTTTTCTGCCTTTACAGCCGATACACTCATAGCGCCAGTAACCGCAGTTACCGCCATTGCCGCAGACGCCAACAATGACAAAATTCTTTTAAGTTTCATACTAGAAACCACCTTTCTTTTTTTAATAATCTATGTAATTTAAAATTACAAACAACACAAAAAGGCGCAGTATGCCTAAGCATACTACGCCCTATTTACAATATTACATTCTAGAGAACTATTCTGTACACAGCAAATAAAGGTTAGGCGAAATGCCCCCCCCCCCGTTTACAAATACTGGGTAATTTGCGTTGTACATAGAAGTCCCTCCTTAAACTTGGTACCTATAATATAACATATTTTGAGAGGGGTGTCAAGGGGTTTTAGCATATTTTCCTTCTCGGTCATAAAATCCTCTAATATAAATTCCAATCTGGACAATAATTTTACAGCAACGGTCCGAAAATCTTTAAAACACCGCTGAAAACTTTATCAATAATGCTTCTTTCATTTATATCCCTGAGTGTTATTTCAGTGCAACTGCTTTCTATCATATCTGTAATGTCTTTTTTAACATCTCTGACTACTTCGTTTTTGTAAAATACAGCTCCGTCCTCAAAATGAAGATACAGGCTTCGATAGTCAAGATTAACTGTTCCGACTGTGGCGATTTTGTCGTCCGAAACGCAATCCTTTGTGTGAACAAATCCGGGCTTAAAACGATAGAATTTCACACCGTGCTCCAAAAGCTCTTTGTAATAACAGTTGGAAATCTTCTGAATATACCACTTGTCCGGAATCCCCGGAACAACTATTCTTACATCAACACCGCTTTTTGCGGCATAGCTAAGTGCGGTTATAAGCTCGTCGTCTATGATAAGATAAGGTGCTGTGAAATACACATAGTCCTTTGCCTTGTTGATTATGTCAAGATAAATCATCTTGCCTAAATTTTCATCATCAAAAGGAGAGTCACCGTACGGTATAACATACCCGTCGCTTTCAAAGCTTTCATAATGATACTTATGTGGGGTATAGTCTATATAGTTTGCAGACTCCTTTTCGTCGAGTTCCCACATCTGGAAAAACATCATAGTAAAGCTCCAGACAGCGTCTCCCTTTAACATAACTGCAGAGTCTTTCCAATAACCGTATTTGACCTTTTTATTGATGTATTCATCTGCCAGATTGTTACCACCTGTAAAAGCGGTATGGCCGTCAATTACAACAATTTTTCTATGATCACGGTTATTCTGAACTGTTGTCATAAACGGCACAAACGGATTGAACACCTTGCACTTTATACCATAATACCTCAGTGTTTCGTCGTATTTACCGGGAAGTATTGTCTGAGCTCCCACTCCGTCATATAAAAATCTTACATCTACTCCCTCGTCAACCTTTTTTAACAGGATTTCAAGGATTTTGTCCCACATAAAACCAAGCTCGACGATAAAATACTCTATAAATATAAAATGCTTAGCCTTTCTAAGCTCTTCAAGAAGCACCTTAAACTGCTCCTCTCCGCTTTTGAAATACTGTGCCGTTGTGTTCCTGTATGTCGGAAACTTTCCATAGGTTGAAATATAGCTTGACAATCTCGCAAATGACTTATCTTCATTCTTGATAATGTTATGGTAAATCTGTTTATCCTGAATTAAATGTTTTTCTGTTTCAATAGCCTTTATCTGTGTTTTCTTTTTCAATGATCGCTTTGATGTCTGAGTTTTCAGAAAAATATATACCAACGCCATAAAGCCCGGAAATACTACAAACGGAACAAGCCACGCTATCTTATATCCTGCATTTTCATTTGAGCTTGCTATATATCCGACAAGAGCGACTGCCAAAGCCGTCAGAGAAAGGTATATAATAATGAACTGTTCATATAAGCTTAAAAAGGTAAAAACTACAAATCCCGCCTGAATAAGCAAAAGAAGGGCAACCGTTATCTTTCGTGAAAATATAAAACTCAGCTTTTTTCTAAGGCTCGCCTTTAAAGTATCTTTAGTCGACTTTTTCATTATTAGTTATACCTGCCTTGCTTATTGTTGTTATAAATCTATTGTACCAAATCAATAAAAAATAATCAACACAAAAACTCTTAAATCTGATAAGTTTAATAGTTTTTAAGTTTATTCTGTTTCTATACCTAAAAGCTGTTCAGATTTTGTATCGCTTATCTCCAATTTTGTTACGCTCTTGAGCTTTCTGTTTATAGCCCTTGTGCGAACTCCGACTAAATCATCAAGCTGATCTGATGCACTCTTAAGACTTCTCTGGGCTTTGGTGATAACATCCTCAAACTTGCCGAACTCGGTTTTAACCGCACCGAGAACCTCCCATACCTCACTGCTTCGCTTTTGAATAGCAAGGGTTTTAAAGCCCATCTGCAAGCTGTTAAGCAACGCCGCCATAGTGCTGGGACCTGCGAGATTGACCTTATAGCTTCGTTGAAGCTCCTCAACCATACCTCTGTTTACAAGCTCGGCATAAAGCCCCTCAAAAGGAACAAACAGAATACCGAAATCTGTTGAGGACGGCGGACTGATATATTTCTGATTTATGTCCTTTGCCTCGTTTTTAACGGTAGTCAACAGCGTCTTGACAGCGTCGGCAATTTCCTCCTTTGAGCCGTTATCATAGGCTTCAACCAAGCGTGCATAGCTGTCGCCTGGAAATTTAGAGTCAATAGGAAGATAAACCGTCTTGTCTTCATCCGCCGGAAGTTTAACAGCAAATTCAACACGCTTTCCGCTTCCCTTTTTTATCTCGACATTCTCCTCATACTGCTCAGGTGCAAGTATCTCAGAAAGTATTGAGCCAAGCTGGATCTCGCCTAGAATTCCTCTGCTCTTGACATTCGTCAGAACCTTTTTTAAATCGCCCACGCCGGTTGCAAGAGTCTGCATTTCTCCTACGCTTTTATAAACCTGCTGTAAATTGTCGTTGACCGACTTAAACGACTGGGTTATGCGCTCGTCCAATGTCTTTTGTAGCTTCTCATCGACGACCTGACGCATTTCATCAAGCTTCTTTGAATTCTCCTCCTGAAGCGAGCCGAGTCTTTTCTCAACAGTTGTTCGGATATTATCCAGCTTCTGCTCGTTCTCGACAGAAAAGGTTTTAAATCTCTCCTCTTGATGCGTCAGAGAGTATGTAACCGACTTTTGTAAGCTTTCCTGCTTGTCTGACAAATTCTTATCAAGCGTCGACAGCTTATCAGAAACCGTGTTATTCAAATCCTTTTGGTTCTGCGACACCATTTCGCCCAAGCTTTTGATAGAATCGCCAGTTGTACGGTTAATTTCCTGACGAAAAGCAGAAAGCTCTTTTTCTATATCGCTTTTTATTTGACGTACACTTTCATCGCTTTTATCCGACTTCATATTTTTTAGCAATATAACTGCTGCAAATATTATTAAAATCACCAGCAGCAAAACAGCAACCCATAATAGAACAATCTCAAGCATAGTTTATCTCTCCTTGACTTTAAATACCGTAACATATATAATGTAATCGGTAGAATCAGGCTACATCGTTCCCGTTATTATTTACAGCATTGTTTGAAGTAACCAGAATTTTTCTAGGGGTTTTATCCTCAAAAGATGTGTCAACCTCGCACATATAATAAACACACCCCATTGCTCCAAGCCCCAAAATAGCTAACAAAATAAATGCCAAAGCGTTGATCATAATAAACCTCTCCTTTTTTCATTTCTTCGGTAAAGATTAAAAATCAAAACCAATAAGACTTAAAACCTTTAACACGATTTCATTTTAACAGGCTTTTAGTCCGTTTGTTTGGACTAATACAAGTTAATTTGATAAATAATGAAAAAAGAGGTTTAAAAGATATTTTTTCGTTTGTTACTAACTTTAGTATAACAGAAAGGGTCAAATTATGCAAGAAAATTTGAAGATTATTGAAGGCTTAAACATTTCAGAGATAAGCGGGGTAAAGTCCGCTTATATGAAAATAAACAGCAGTGAAATAAACTGCGTGATCAGTGCTGAGAAAATAAAATCTATTGTCAAAAAGGCGGTCAGGCTAATAAAAAAGCCTTTTCTCTTTCTTGAAGTTCCCTGTACTGATGCTCAGGAAGCAGAGCTATCAAAAAAGGGCGATGATGGCACTCATATGCAGCTTTATAATCTCGAAGTCACACATGATGTTGCCGATGCAATTTTAGACAGATACGGCGATTTGCTTATCAACGACGGCGTTACAAACTTTGGCTTTTGTTCGCTTAAAACCGAAACAGAAATCTATGCTATGCCGTTTCAGAATATTATGTTTTATAATGAAAATGACACGAGTATTTTTGAAAACATACTCAAAGAAAATAATATTCCCGAAGTAAAATCCGAACAGTTTGTCAGAATAGACAGTCTGATTTCAAAGGACAACCCTGCCGACAGGGTTTTGGTTGAGCTTAATGGAGAAACGGTTTTTGATATGGTAGAAAACCTGACAGAAGTCGGGCTTACGCTTTGTGATACAATAAAAGAAAACTAGTATATATCTATCCCTCCCGATTTTGACAAAAGTCGCTATCGGGAGTTTTCTTATTTCGCCACAAAAATGTTTGACAAAGTACCTATTGATAGTGTAAAATAAAAGGGTAAAAAATTTCAAATCGGAGGAAAAATAAATGGCATATGTAATTGGTGTCGACTGCGGTACAAGCGGAACTAAAACCGTTTTATTTGACGAAAGCGGAAAAGTTATCGCCTCAAAGACAATCGAGTATCCTATGTATCAGCCAAAGAACGGCTATGCTGAACAGGATCCTGCCGACTGGGCAAACGCTATGATTAACACTATCAAAGCTGTTATGTCTCAAAGCGGCGTTTCAAAGGACGATGTCAAGGGCGTTGGAATTTCTGGACAAATGCACGGTCTTGTTATGCTAGATCAAGACGGCAATGTTTTAAGAAAGTCGATTATCTGGTGCGATCAGAGAACCGCTAATGAAGTCGAAGAAATGAATAAAAAGCTCGGCGAGAAAAAGCTCATTGAGATTACTGCTAACCCTGCGCTTACCGGCTGGACGGCTGCTAAAATTCTTTGGGTTAAGAACAACGAGCCTGAAATTTATGAAAAATGTGCTCATATTCTCTTGCCAAAGGATTATCTCAGATTTATCCTTACGGGCGAGTTTGCAACCGAGGTTTCAGACGCTTCGGGAATGCAGCTTTTAAATGTTCCGAACAGATGCTGGTCTGATGAAGTTTTATCAGCTCTTGAAATTGATAAAAGCCTTCTCGGAAAGGTTTATGAAAGCTGTGAGGTAACAGGAGAGGTTACAGCTAGAATGGCTGAGCTTACCGGTCTTAAAGCCGGAACAATCGTTGTGGGCGGAGCAGGAGATAACGCTGCTGCCGCTGTTGGAACAGGTGTTGTAGAGGACGGAAAGGCCTTCACAACAATCGGTACATCGGGCGTTGTTTTTGCACATACATCAAGCATTTCAATTGATCCTAAGGGTCGTGTTCACACTTGCTGTGCGGCTGTTCCGAACTCGTGGCATGTTATGGGTGTTACTCAGGGCGCAGGGCTTTCGCTAAAGTGGTTCAGAGATAACTTCTGCAACGCTGAAAAGGAAACCGCATCACTTATGGGAGTTGACGAATACTACCTTATGGACAAGGAAGCTGAGACAGTTCCGGTCGGAGCAAATAGACTTCTCTATCTTCCTTATCTGATGGGAGAGAGAACTCCTCACCTTGACCCAGACGCTCGTGGAGTGTTCTTCGGTCTTTCTGCAATGCATACAAAGAAAGATATGCTTCGTGCTGTTTTAGAGGGAGTATCCTACTCGCTTCGTGACTGCGTTGAAGTATTCAGAGAAATGAACATAAGCGTTTCTGATATGATGGCTTGCGGCGGCGGCGGAACTTCTCCGCTGTGGCGTTCAATGCTTGCTGATTTATACAACTGCCCTGTTAAGACTGTCGCTTCAAAAGAGGGCCCTGCTCTTGGCGTTGCACTTCTTGCAACTGTTGGTGCGGGAATTTACAGCAGTGTACCTGAGGCTTGCAAGGCGGTTATCAAGACAGACAAAACTCAAGAGCCTATCGCTGAAAATGTGCCTGAGTATGAGAGATACTATCAGCTTTATCGTGAGATTTATCCTGCACTTAAAGCAAGTTATAAAAAGCTCAGCACTCTGTAAGATTTAATGGATAATACCTGATATTTCAGGAAATATAATATTGAAAGGAATTTTATTATGAAATTATTTATTGACACAGCCAATGTTGACGACATCAAAGAGGCGAATGACCTCGGCGTTATCTGCGGAGTTACAACAAACCCATCGCTTATCGCAAAAGAGGGAAGAGTTTTCCAAGATGTTGTTAAAGAAATCACTGAAATCGTAGACGGCCCTATCTCAGCAGAGGTTATTTCCCTCGAGGCTGATAAAATGGTTGAAGAAGCTAAGCCGCTGGCGGCAATACACAAAAACATTGTTATTAAAATCCCTATGTGTGCCGAAGGCCTTAAGGCTACTAAAAAGCTCACTGAGCTAGGCATTAAAACAAATGTAACACTTATCTTCTCCGCCGCACAGGCACTTTTAGCCGCAAATGCAGGCGCAACCTATGTTTCACCGTTTCTGGGAAGACTTGATGACATCGGAATGGAAGGTATGAACCTTATCGAAGAAATTGTCGACATATTCGACGCTCAAGCTATTGAAACCGAAATTATTGCAGCATCTATCAGAAACCCAATCCATGTTACAGCTGCTGCAAGGCTTGGCTGCGACATCGCAACAATCCCAATGAGCGTTATCAAGCAGATGATTAAACACCCTCTTACCGATAATGGAATTGAAAGATTCCTCAAAGACTGGGAAGGCGTTGAAACAAAGTAAGCAAAGCAAGCATTGATAATGATTATAATGAAACAGAGTCTATTTTTAGGCTCTGTTTTTTGTTGTTCAAGTCGCCATTGTAATGCCAACTTTGTCAAGTTTGTATTGTGCAATTCTTTTTGTACCAGTAAGATCATACCGGACGCAAAAACGCCCAAGCATTTCTGCTTGAGCGTTTTTTAAGTATTAGAATAAATTATTTAACTTTAACTTTTTTCGCAATCTTAAACCAGCTGCCACATACCTTCTGTGTCTTGCCCTTTGCGTCCTTATAAGTAGCATATGCTCTTACTCTTACAAAGTATTTCTTCTTGCTCTTGAGCTTCTTGATAACAAGCTTATTCTTGGTAGTTGTCTTCTTGATTACATCCTTCTTGAAGTTCTTCTTAGTAGACGCTTGAACCTCATATCCTGTAGCCTTTGCAACCTTCTTCCAAGTAACATTTATCTTCTTCTTGCCCTTAGCCTTAGCAGTAAGCTTTGTGATCTTAGCCTGCTTCATTGCCTTTTCAGCAGTAGCCTTAGCCTCTGAAGCCTTTTGAGCCGGTGATGTTGTCTTTTTAACATTACCGCCTGTTGGATTTGTTGGGTTTGATGGGTTTGTTGGCTTTGTTGGGTTTGATGGGTTTGACGGGTCTTTACCAGACGGATTATTATCACTGCCTCCCGATGGCTTATCAACATCTGGGTTATCTGATGGGGTTGATGGTTTACCAACATCACCGCTAAGTCCTGTATCTGACACAGTGAACGTAATTGAAACCTCATGGAATACTATTTCCTCAGGATATTTAATGGAAATGTTGTGTGGATTTTTAGAATCATCCCACCATGGATTCCATGGGCAGACACTAAAGTGGTCCTCATATAAACCTGGAGCGCCTATAACTTCTGGGTATACCGATACCGGGCTTCTTCCCCAATATCTTGGTACCTCATATGTCTCGCCATTTATTAAGATTTTATTAATAACTACTTTTGCATCCTCTGAAATTATCTGGTTTGCATTTTCACTGTAAAGAACGAGAGCAGTACCATCAGCGCCATTGTTAAGATCAGTAGCCTCAATTGTATATGTGCCGTCTCCTGTTACATCAGCTCTGTTCGTTGTCAGTGGGAACTGCTCATTATCTACCAGATAAACCGGCAGTGCGCCTTCTGGAATTGGCTCTGTTGGCTCAGCCTCCGGTGGCTGTGGTAATGAATTATAATCAGGTTCCTTAGTATATACGCCTAAAAGTGTGAAGTTTGTTGAAGTATCACAGTATTTTGTGTTATATGCTGGCTCAGGTACCATTCTTCCGGTTGGTTTTCCGGTTTCTTTATCTACTTCTTCCGTCAACTGTGCCCCATCCCCATTAGGATCAGCATATGCAAACTGTACGCTCAAGTGCATAAGTTTAGTGTTAGAAATAGCAGAACCCTTCCAGTGTACTACATAGGTTCCTCTTTCCTTATCAAGTCTTACTAATGGTGTTGCCTCGTCGACGTCGAAGCTAGTCCAAGCATTGCTATTATCCTCATTTTGATGGTTCAACCATGCTACTAATGGCTTGTTAGTGCTAACTTTAATCATCTGGAATGCAATATACAGCTCAGTTGCACCCTGGAGAGCAGGTACGTTTCCTTTACCTGTCCAAGAATAGTCCTCAAAAAGAGTATACTTAGATGTATCTTGCTGTTTATCGTTAGTCCACCATCCACCAGTTGGCGGACTAATTCCCTCTACATCAGCAGAAACAACTGATGAAAATGATGCAATAACAACAGATGATAAAATCATAATTGCTGCTGTTACACCGCTTAGAAGTTTCTTTAACCTCATTTTATATTCCTCCTTAAAAGAAAAATTTATAGTATATAGTATATCATTTGATACAGTTATATAATAACATTTTGTATAATAAATATCAATAGTTTTTATAGTCTAAATTCAAATTTTGTAAGTTTAATCAAAACACACGCTTGTTTTTTGTGCAAATTGAATTATGATGTTAAACATTTTTTTACTTATTTCATTTTTTCAAGAAAATAGCACTTAATAAAAAATCACGCTATGCAAATGCACAGTGCGACTTGTCAACAGGGGGGTAAAACTCTCATACAGTTTTTGCCCGTCGTTGCACAAAAATCCGCCCTCGGCGAACTTGCCAAAGGCGGAGTGGATGCAACTTTATGTTACTGGAGCGGGCAACGAGGCTCGAACTCGCTACCTCCACCTTGGCAAGGTGGCGCTCTACCAGATGAGCTATGCCCGCAAATGGCGACCTGGATGGGAGTCGAACCCACGACCTCTAGCGTGACAGGCTAGCGTTCTAACCAACTGAACTACCAGGCCACAAGCCCTCGCGCTTGCAAGGACTCAAGAAGGAAATAAAGAAGCTCTTGCAGTAATATCTTACTGCAAAACTATTATCATTGCACATACCATAAGTGGCATGTGAGCAGTCCGCTCGCATCATCAGACTGCTTGGTGGGAACAACAGGGCTCGAACCTGTGACCCTCTGCTTGTAAGGCAGATGCTCTCCCAGCTGAGCTATGCTCCC
>CANQJW010000020.1 GCA_947624345.1 uncultured Clostridia bacterium
GGAAGTGCAACGAAGGACGAGGAAACACCTAATACAATTCTTCTGAATGTAGAAGACGAAACAGTTGAATCGAACACGCCGAAGCTGTATCGAGCTGGCGTAAATGTACCTGTCAAGAGCATAGACAAGTCTGAAATCACAGAGAAGACAGAGACAGTTACATACACTATTTCAAGCGTTGTAGACAGTAAAACACCTGAATACTTCTATAACAGTTATGTTCTTTCAGACACACTTGAATCTGTACTTGAGTATAAGTCAGCGAAGGTACTGAACGAGGACGGCGATAATATATCTGACTTGTTCACAATCAATATTTACGGAAACACCGTTACAGCTACAGCGAAGAACACCAACACTGCAGACTTCTACGGACACACATACAAGCTTGTAATCGAAGCTGGCATAATCGGCAAGAACACCGACATAAGCAAATTTGCAAACGAAGATGGTACAGTATCAATCCCGAATACAGGTGAAATTACTGTTGACGGAAATGTATTTGTGACTAACAAGGCTACTTACGATTATGAGCCTATTTCAAACAGCATTGATAAGTTAATTGTCAACTTAAATGGCGAAAAAGCTAATACGGCATTACTTGTCGGAAACACAGTTACATTCACTGGAACTGCTGCTATTCAGAACAAATTTGCCGTAACAAGCGTTGCTATTTCAGATAAACTTGACAGCAATCTTAAGTATAAGTCAATGAGCGTTTCATTTAACAATAATGATGTATCGAACTGGGGCAAGGTTTCATACGATGAAGCAAGTAACACTGTTACATTCACATTCAACGAAGATAAGGTTGCTACTCTCGCAGGAGAGGCGATTGAATACACAATCACTTGTGATTATACTGGAAAGCACGAAAAAGACATTGAAATTCCAAATACAACAATCCTTACTGTAAACGACGATTTGACAGTGAAGTCAAATACTCCAATTGTTTATGATTCAGGCGTAAATGTACCGGTGAAGAGTGTAGACAAATCAGAAATAACAAAGAAGACAGAAACAGTTACATACACTATTTCAAGCGTTGTAGACAGTAAGACAAAGGAATACTTCTATAACAACTATGTTATTACAGACACACTCGAATCTGTGCTTGAGTATAAGTCAGCGAAGGTATTGAACGAGGACGGCGAAGATGTATCTGACTTGTTCACAATCAAGGTAGATGAAAACACAATTACAGCGACAGCAAAGGACACAAGCGTAGCTAGTTTCTACGGACACACATATAAGCTGACTATTGAAGCTGCTATAAGCCAAAACACAGACCTGAATGATTATTACAAGAATGGTACAGTTACTATCCCTAATACAAGCACATTAACTGTAAACGGAAACAACTATCAGAGCAACACAGTTGACTTTACATATCAGCCGAAGTCAAATTCTATTGACAAGTATATAGTTGATTCAGAAGGCGGACAGTCCGAAAAGGTTGAGCTGTTCGGAGAAACTGCTACTTATACAGGAAACATTGTTGTTCAGGATAGAGATACAGTAACAGGCGTTTCTATCGTTGATAAGCTTGATGGCAATCTCAAATATAAGGCAATGACACTCAAGATTGACGACAAGGATATAACTGAGTATGGTGAGGTTTCATATGATGAAGCAAGCAACACAGTTACATTTACATTTAGCGAAGATATGCTTGCCTCAATCGCTGGCGAAACAATCACATACGCTTTAGTTTGTGATTATGTAGGTGTTCTAGCAGATAAGAGCATTGATATTCCGAATACAATTCAAGTAAAGGTCAACAATGATTCTGTAACTTCAAACGAAGCAATCCTGACAACACCAGTTGATCCGTCAATTACAAAGTATATAAACAAGAGCGACGAGGGATATTCGTTGCATAAAAATAGTGAGGAAATAACCTATACAGGTACAATCATTCCCGGTACACACTTAAAGACTACATTATCTATTACAGATAATCTTGCAGAAGGCTTGACATACAAGTCACTTAAAATCTATAGTGAAGACGGCGAAGACATTACTTCATACGGTACAGACAAGTCAAGCGGTTCAGTTGTGAACTTTGTATTCAGTGAAGACAAGACAGCAGAGATATACAACACAATTCTCAGCTATAAACTTGTAGTAACGGCGACAAAGGAATATGACGGAAGTGCAACGAAGGACGAGGAAACACCTAATACAATTCTTCTGAATGTAGAAGACGAAACAGTTGAATCGAACACGCCGAAGCTGTATCGAGCTGGCGTAAATGTACCTGTCAAGAGCATAGACAAGTCTGAAATCACAGAGAAGACAGAGACAGTTACATACACTATTTCAAGCGTTGTAGACAGTAAAACACCTGAATACTTCTATAACAGCTATGTAATTACAGACACACTCGAATCTGTGCTTGAGTATAAGTCAGCGAAGGTACTGAACGAGAAGGGCGAAGATGTATCTGATTTATTTACAATAACAGAGGACAACAACACCGTTACAGCGACAACGAAGGACACAAGCGTAGCTAGTTTCTATGGACACACATATAAGCTTATTATTGAAGCTGGCATTATTGACAGAAACACCGATATAAGCAAATATTGTGACGATAATGGCAAGGCAACTATCCCAAACACCAGCACACTTACAGTGGACGGAAACGCTTATACTAGCAACACGGTTGACTTTACATATCAAACAAAGTCGAACAGCGTTGACAAGTACATTATTGACAGTAGCGGCGAGAAGGCAACTGGCTCACAGCTCTACAATAATTCAGTAACCTATACTGGTAACGCAGTAATTAAGGACAGCGAGGCTGTAACAAGTATTGTTCTTTCCGATAAACTTGACAGCAACCTCAAATACAAAGAGATGAAAATTTCTCTTAACGATAAAGACATAACAAACTTAGGCGAAATTACATATGATGAAAACACTAATATCGTTAGCTTTTCATTTAACAAGTTTGCATTTACATCAGTTGTTGGTGAGACAATTGAATATGCTTTGACTTGTGATTACATTGGCGAATACACAGATGAAACCAGCGAAATCTCTAATATTATTGATTTTGCAGTAAACAAAGAAACAAAAACTTCAAACGATACAACATTGACAATTCCAGTTGACAGCTATATCACAAAGCACATTTACAATGGCGAAGAGCTTGTAGATGAATACACTCTATCAGCCGACAGAAAAGATAACAAGGTATATTATAAAGGTTCTATCTTAGTATCTGAAAAAGAGCCTATAAATAGTATCGTCTTTTCTGATAAGCTTGACAGTAACTTGGAATTTGTATCTATCAGTTTCCTTGACGGAGACACAGAGCTTGAATGTAATTCTAAGCTTGAGAACGGCATTGTAGTGGCTACACTGGCAGACAGTACTAACCTTGAAGGCAAAGAAATTCAGTGGAAAATGACTTGTAACTATGTAGGTGATGAAAAGCCGACAGAAACAGTCACCATTCCAAACACAGCAAATGTAAATATCAACAAGGATTCTTATTCATCTAATAAAGTATACGCTTATGTATCAATGGTAACTGCGTATGAGGCGACACAGCCGACAACTGCTCCTGAATACACACCAAAAACAACAACTGCAACTAAACCAGCTGAGGATTCAGAAATTGAACAACCTTATACAGGAGATAGTGCAAATGTCTTAATTTGGTTTATGGTTGTGATTGTAGCTGCTTTGGGAATTATTATTGTTGTGTGCTACTATAAAAAGGCTAAAAAAGACATCAAGAAAGATAACAAGTAAAAATGATAAAGGCTGGCCTTCGGGTTAGCCTTTTTTCATTGAGAACATTTTCACAAAAATCTATATTTAGAAAGGACAGAAATAATATGAAAATCCTTAGAAAACTAAAATCTATGAAAGAAAGGGTTAGAAACTTCATTATTAAAAAGTATTGCGTTGTTACTAGCACTGCAACTAGCAATGTAAATGAGTTAGTAAACGAAACTCATAATACGGAATTTAAGAACCGTTTTATAGGAAAGATAGCAAGATTTTGTGTTACTGGACTTACCGTCGGAACAATGTCTATAATTCCTGCCTCAGCGGCAAAATCAAACACATCATCAATAGATACTTTTATTGATTTTGCTTGTGACTGGTTGGTAAAAATCGGCGGAGTAGTAATGCTTGTAGGCGGTGTTATGTTTGCTCTGGGTTGGCAGCGTGAGGATGCAGAAGGTAAATCTCGTGGACTTATGACACTTTTAGCTGGGGCAATGATAGTAGCGATTGGTAAGGCGCCAGATATTTTTGGCTTATAAAAATAATAATGAAAAGAGTGAGAACAAATGGCAAGTGCTATTATAGATTTTCTATACAAATGGAGCTTTGAGCTGTTCGGTATCACTTTCAACTCAAATAATATAACCAATACGATAAACAGTATGTGCAATTTTAATAAAGTCAAATCTTTAAGCTTGTATTCTATGGGGAGTACAATTAACAACATTGTAGTTCCCGTTGGCTTATCTCTCCTTACTCTTTTTATGATGATTTCATTTATAAAAATGGTTCAGGACGGCGTAGAAAGAATCACTTGGGAAAGAATTGTGTTTAAAGCAATTATATTCTTTCTACTAGTATACTTAATCAACCATTCATACGATTTCATAACAACCATTATGAATATTATAAATAAGATGTTTATTGATATAAGAGATGGTTTAAGTTTATCCAATGTAGAGGGTTTAGGAATTGCAAAAGCCCTTAAAGAGAGCTTAGAGGACGCTGGCTTTATTGATAGTATTTTATATACTGCGTTGTATATTATACTTGCTATTCCATTTAATGCAACAATTATAATGATAATCACTCAGGTCTTTACTAGAATAGTAAAGCTGATATGCTGTATAGCTTTCACTCCGATCCCCACTGCTATGGCAGTAGAGGGAGACACATATAGAGGAAAGGCTATATCATATTTTATGTATACTGCGGCGATAGGCTGTGAAGCAATTATTATATACATAGGTTTATATATATATGCAATAGGGTTTAATCAAATAGGCTCTGTTGACGGTGCTGTTACTAGGATTATTGCACTATTGTTTTTGAATGGTATTTTTTCAGCAGTTATATCTTTTGGTAGTCAATTCTGCGAAAGATTATTTAGTAGAGGATAGAAGGTGAAATTATGGACGATATTGAAATTCCTTTGTATGACGAAATTAACGATTATAAAGAAAAGTTCTGGATTATGACATTAAGACAGTGGATTTTTACTGTACTTATTTCAGCAGTAGTTATTCCAACATATTGGTTCGGTAGAAAATATGTAGGAGAGGACATTATAAGCTTTGCTATAATTCTGATTGCTGGAGTTTTGGGCTTTATCGGCTTTGTAAAAATCCATAGTCTTCCTGCAGAAAAGATTATACCTTATTGGTATAGGCATTATATGTTGTTTGCAAAACCTATTGAATATATGTCAGACAAGGATTATGAGTTGCAAAATGTAAAAAAGCCGAAAAACCAAAAGCGGATTAAGAAGTCTATGGTGAACAAGAAAACATTTAATAAAGCAATGAAAAAATACGGATATATGTTCATAGAGGAAAACGAAGCAGACAACAAGACTGAAGCTGTCGAGAATCCAACTGAAATTGTTTCAGAACCAAAAGAAGACACTGTTATAACCAAACAGGTAAAAGCCATTGCGGCAGCAGAAGCAATTAACGATAAGTTTAATTCACTTTCCAAAGAAGAAAAAGAAGTGTTATTAAAACTTATAAATATGTAATTTGAAAGGAAGGGATGATAGCGTGATAAAGGCAAAAATCGAAAAGAACCCTAAAAACGGAACTTCAAGCATAGTGAAATCGAAGAAAAAGAAACAAAAAAATCCGCTGGCGATCCCCAGAACAACGCCACAGATAATAAGGTTGTTTTTTAAAGATTACGATGAGAAAAATAACATAATAAAGATTGATGATGAAAAGTATAGTGCTTGCTTTGAATATACCGACATTTCTTTCTCAAAAGCCTCTTACGAGAGGCTTGAGTTTGTTTTTCTTAAATATGTTGATTTTCTTAACTCACTCAATGAAAAGGTTTCATTACAGGTTATTCACACGGGTCTACCAGTTGCAACTAGTGAATACAAGGAAAACTTTATTTTCAATGTAGATGATAGCTGGAGCGATAACAAGAAGAAAATCGGTAAAGAACTTAATGAGCTTATCGAAGCAAATTTAGGGCATAAAAAACACACTTATTGCGAAAAAAGGTTATTGGTTATTATGACTGAAGCTGAAAACTTTGATGAAGCAAAAGATATATTCTTTCAATATCAATTAAAGATTGAGGAAAAATTTAAGCTATTAAAATCAAAGGTAAGACGGTGGACGCTCGAAGAGCTGTTTCAGTTACTTTATAACACATTTAACAAAAATCCGTATGTACAGGAGCACCCTCATTCATCTATACTTAATGAGCTGAAAAGCTTTGACGGTACAATATATGATTATATTGCACCAAAAGAGCCAGTCAGCTTTAAAGACGCAAGGTATATAAAGATTGGAGAGGATAAGTATGTTTCAGTTTTATATGCGAGCAATTTTCCAATATCAATTACTCCTAGATTTTATAATACTTTAACTTCGCTTGATACAGGTAATATTATCGTCACCGAAAATATCACTCCAACGAAACCAACAAAGGTTATTAACAAAATCAACAAGAATATAAGCGGTATGAAAACAGAAAGAGTACAAAAAGTTAAAAGGGCAAGAAAAAATGGATATGATTATGAGTTGGTAATGGATGAAAAGCTAGAAGAAAAACTAGCAAGCACACAAGAACTCAGAAATGCACTTCAAAAGAAAAAACAAAAATTATTTATGAAAAATATTCTTGTTGTTATTACAGCCGAGAATTTAAAAGAGCTTGAAGAAATAAAGAGAAAAATAGTTGAAATTTCAAGCGAAAATCTTATTACTATCTCAACTTTGAATTGGCAACAGCTCGAAGGGGTTTTAAACGCTTTGCCTTTTGGCATTAACAATTTACAATTCCAAAGAACAATGATAAGCGAGGCAACGGCAACATCAACACCGTTTAACACGAAAACCTTATGTCACCCTAACTCTATATGGTATGGTATGGACTTGGTATCAAGGAATATCTTATCAGCTGATAGAAAGCAGTTGATGAACGGAAACGGTTGTGTACTTGCTACTTCGGGTGCTGGAAAGTCTTTTATTACAAAGATAACATCACTTGAAGAGGTCTTGCTACGCTATCCCGAAGACGAGCTGGCAATTGTCGATCCGCAAGGCGAATATACGCCGATTGTTGAGGCTTTAGGCGGACAGGTTGTTAAAATTTCAACAACCGCCAATACATACATCAATCCATTTGATTTATCTCTTGAGTATGTAGACGACAACAACGATCCGATTAAAACTAAAACAGAGTACATATTGGCTTTTATGGAAAGCATTGTTGGAAGATTATCAGGAGAGCAGAAGTCTATTGTAGATAGGTGTACGAAATTTCTCTATGAAGGTATTGAGGGTAATGTCCTAAAACCTACATTTCCGTCGTTTTATAAGATTCTCACATCTTTCAAAGAGGCGGAAGCTAATAACTTAGCACTTATCTTAGAGAGATATGTAAACGGTGGAATGGATATTTTCTCAAAAGAAACAAATATAGAGATAAATAATCGGCTTATATCCTTTGACTTATCAGACTTGACAAAAAGTATGCAGACAACAGGCTACTTGGTTGTCTTAGAGCATATTATGAACAGGCTATCTAAAAACAAGAAGGACGGCCACAACACTTGGATAAACATTGACGAGTTTCATATTCTTTTGGAAAATCAGTATTCAGCAGAATATATCGCTCGAATTTACAAAATAGGTCGTAAGCTGGGTGCTATCCCGACAATTATCACACAGAACATTGAAGATGTTTTGAAGAGTGAACAAGGACGAAAGATATTGTCAAATAGCGAGTTTGCTTTGATTCTCCGCCAAAAGCCCCTTGATATATCGCCTATTTGTAAGATATTCGGCGTTTCAGACGAGGAAAGTGAATATGTAACTAATTCTCCGCCAGGTCAAGGTTTGCTGATATATGGCGAAGATGTTGTGCCGTTCAGACTGATAGTGCCAACGGATTACTACATTTACAAACTTAATGAAACATCTCTTATGCAAGCAACTGTGAGAGACTAAAAACAGAAAGGAAAGAAAGAGAATGAAATTACTAACTAAAGAACTTGAAAAACAGTTTGAAAAATATCCCTTATATAGTCAAGAAGACAAGGGTGGTGACGCAACAGTAATAGCTAAGTTTTTTAATCCGTGTGGGGCAGGAACTTGGCTTATTACAGAAGCAAGTAAGGAAGGTGACGACTATCTGATGTTTGGCTATTGCCATTTAGGTAATAATGAAACCGCTGAACTAGGCTATGTGTCCTTAAATGAATTACAGAGCATTAAAATAACACAATTTAATCTTGGTATCGAGCGTGACTTATACTTCCCGAAAGACATTACTTTAAGAGAAGCATGCCAAATGGAATTTAATTATGTACCTGAATTTCTTGAAGAAAAATCAAATCCAGGGCAAGAAGTCGAGGCAGACGAACCCGACATCTGCGACGACTAGAAGGGAGTGTTTAAAATGACAGATAAAAAATATAAGGACAAAATCGACGACAAATTCATTCCAGGAACGGTAGAAAGTCAATATGATAACTACTTATCCAGTGAAGAAGAGGTTGACGAAAAAGAAATGGAAAGAGAGTGATACAGTATGAGAATTTTTGTAGATATGGACGGAACACTAGCAAAATGGAATAGTGTTGAGTATGAACAACTTTTTGAACAAGGATATTACAGAAACCTTGTTCCGAACCAAGATATTTTAAACGATGTAAACAAACTCATAAGCGAAGGTGAAGATGTTTATATCCTCTCTTGTGTTCTTCCTGAAAGCAAATATGCTCTTGAAGAGAAGAAAGTATGGTTAAAGCAATATGTTCCACAGCTTAAAGAGGAAAAATACATATTTGTGCCTTACGGACAAAACAAGGCTGATTATCTGAAGGAACACTATTCACCTATAACAAATCGTGATTATCTTATTGATGATTACACTAAAAATCTTATAGAGTGGAAAGAATACGGCGGAATCGGCGTTAAATATCTAAATGGTATAAACCACACAAGAGGCACTTGGAAAGGTCTAATGGTGAATGAACATAGTCGCGAAGATACATCTTTGTCAAGTTTAATTCTTTCAGAAAAGGTAAGAGATTATGGTGTTGATATAATTTCCAGGTATAAATGTTCTGATGATGGCGATATGAGTTTTGAATGTATTAAGAAGAATAAAGAATGTTCCCTTTATTCACCTTATTGGGGTAGCACTAATTCTGAAATCATACAAACATTAGTGTATGCCATTCAGATAACTCCAGGCTGGAAAGTTGACTTTTCCAAATTTAACAACATAGTAAATGCACCATTCGCACCGATAGGGTTTCAATATTACCGTAGACATTATCCTACATTATCTAATTGCAGGGATTTCGGTCAGTTGCTTTCTAAATTGGATTATAAGACTTTAGATGATATGGAATATTCTCTTTATTTATATGAGAATGACAAATTGCCTAAAAGCAATATTAAAGAGGGCGATTTTAGCGAAATCAGTCCCCGGATAAATATACTATATTTGAATTGGTATGAGGGAGCGATAACAACTGATGATTTGATCCTTGAGGTTACTATGAGTGATGTAGAGTTGAATCAAAAAGCGGTAGCAGAGCAGGACGAACCCGACATCTGCAATGATTAAACTGAGCAATAAGATTAAAACAAAAAGGGATAGTTTGAGTGCTATCCCTTTTTCATTACTTAAATTTATAAGAAGGTGAGATTGTGATCAAAAAAATATTAAGGGAAATCGAAAAACTAGAAGCTTTGAAGGATAAGCTGGAAAAAGAAAAAAAGGCTATTGACGAAGAATTATCTAAGATGGACACAAAACTTAAAGGATTCTATGCTTGTAAGAAACAATACGACAAGCTTGAGGTTGATTTCAATGCTATTTTCGGCATAGATAAAAAGCAAACAAAAGAAGCAAGTGATAGCTAGTGAATGATATGGAAAACAGAAACAATGTTGACAAGGACATTGCTCATAGATTATCTAAATTAAGTGGCACTCGCACAGGTGCTGTTTCTTTGGGGTTAGATACGCTAGACGGTATAAATAAGTGGTATGCTGACGAGCGAGCAAAGCTACTCGAAGGAAAAGAAAAATCACTTATTAAAACAAATGTTGACGATAGTCAATCAACAAACACTCCTGTTGTAGAAAACAAAGAGCGACAAGCAATAAAACCTGTTGTAGAAAACAAAGAGAAACAAGCAATAAAAACAAATCAACCAACGGCGCCGAACACAAACACAGCTAGCATAGCTCATACGACTAAAGCTTCCGGGAGTAAAGAGACTGACAAGGGCAATAAAAGCAATATAAAAACTAATGTGAGAGCTGAGGTTCAGAGCAATGATACTTTAGCACAGAACATTAACTCCACAGATAGCAAATCAACGCAGAGCGTGTTGGAAGGCAATAGCTATATTATTCAGACCGCCAAAGAGAACAAGGCATACAAAAGCAACATACAAACAAATGTTAACGTTAGAAGTAATAACAATGGCGAAAATCAAAACCATTCAAAGATACAAACTAATGTAAATAACAAAAAGACTAATGCTGTAGCTATTGCTGATAATTCTGAAACTGTTATAAATACAAGCGAGAGCAAAGGAAAGGATAAGAAAAGCTCATTTTTGGTGCGTAGAGGCGTTTTCACAAAGAATCAATCAAAGCCCTCTAAAGCTATTACAGTTGGCTTAAAAAGCGTAAAAAATATCAACAGAGGCTTTAACAAGGTGTATCGGATAGGAAAGCGAGTGCAAGAAGTATCTTCAGGCGAAAGCAACATACAAACAAATCTTAAAAGCGTGTCAAACGCTACAAAAAAGGTAGTTACTAAGCCTGTAGGTATGACAGCTAAACCGATACGACGCAAGGTAAAGCAGAAGGTTCAGAACGGTCTTATAAAGTTGGTAAGGTTAGCTTTTAAGGCTCTGAAAGCCGTAGGAAAGCTCCTGATTAAGGTCTTGGGTGCGGCGTTATCTTCTCTGCCAGTAGTGGCTATATTGTTTGTGGTTATTATAGTTGTAGTATCGTCTTTTTCTATCTTTGGTGGAGGTATGAGTGACGACAAAATTACAGAACTGAAACAATATATGCAAGAAACACAACAAGAATATGATGACATTACCGTTCCTTTCTATGAGGACGGAAATATTGTTGAAAACGGCATTGAGGGCAAAGGATATATTAACTGGAAGGCTGCCTTGAGCGTTTTGCAAGGCTTGGGTCACCCTGACGCACAAGTAGCATATGATGATGCTGATAAATACATACTGATACAATGGGAAGCTCAAGGTTTGCTAGAAACAGTTGAAGATGTAGAGTACAAAGAGAAAGTAAAAGAAGTAAAAAAAGGAAAAGACGGCAAAGAAGACAAGATAATTGAAAAAGAAGTTACAAAAACAAAAAAAGTAATTACTATTCCAGGATTAAATGACTATATCAACTGGTGTAATGCACATTGGGATGTTCAAATTGTACAATTTCTACACTTAAAAGGTATCAAATCTAATGCTACATCGCTTAGTGATGAACAAATAGAAATAATCAATAGTCTATACAATTCTGAATACTTTTCTGAATTGTTGGGTGATGACTTTCTACACAGCGTAACAGGCAATGTAATCTCTGGCGGCGGTAACGGAATACTCCGTTATCCGACAAGTTCAAGAAGTATATCGGCTGGCTTTCCAAACTATTCTGACGGCTCTTATCATGGTGCAATAGATTTTCCTATTGCAGAGGGAAGTGATGTCTGTGCGGCGGAAGATGGCACAGTGCTTGTAGCCGGCTGGTATAACGAAAGTAATAAAAGTGATGGGTATGGAATCTATGTTGTAATTTCACATATCATAGACGGAAAGACAATTATCACTTTATACGGACACAATTCCAGCGTTCTTGTAAAGGCTGGAGATGTAGTAAAGAGGGGACAGGTAATTGCCAAAAGCGGAAACACAGGCAATTCTACTGGACCTCACTGCCATTTTGAAGTACAGCTAGACCACATATGGGGTACAAGAGTAAATCCGCTTGATTATTTAGGAGATGGTGATTAAATGCACATAAAATATATCCCTATATGTGACAGATTAAGAAAATGGCTGTATTATACATATAGAATTAGTGGAATGTAAAACAATAATCCCGAAAAAGTAATAACACCAGAATGTTAAAAATTTTAAACAGAAAGGAAAAGATTATTATGAAAAAACCAAATAACAAAAATATATATTTAGAATTTTCGCCTAAAATGGTTTGGGGCGAAAGAACAATAACAAGGAAAAGCGATAACAAGGAAATAACCCTTGTTAATATCAACTTTCCGAAGTCAAGTAAATATAGTGAAAATTATATAACTGTAAACAAAAACAAGGTAGTGACATCGAAATTTAACGACAAGGTGAACTTTATATCTTTTGATGAAGATGTAGAGCTTTCGGTAAAACACTACGATAAGGAATCGAAGAAAGAAACTACGCAAAAACTTCTTGTGTCTGAAATTCGCAAGGAGTTTAATTCTTGGAAAGATAATAATAAGGCTGAGAACACAAATGATGAAGTCGAGGCAGACGAACCCGACATCTGCGACGATTAAAAATAATAGTTATGAGAGGGCTTCTAATGAAGTCCTCTTGTGCTTTATTACGAAAGGAAAGATATTATGAGTTTAGCTCAAGAAATAAAAATGCAATCATCTATGAGAATGATATTCGACTATTACGGCATTGTGGGAAACAGACAAGGACAGTATCTCTGTCCTTTTCACGACGATCATAAGCCGTCAATGACAATAAAAGATGATAAATATTTTAGATGTTGGACTTGTGGTGAAAGTGGATCGGTTCTTAATTTTATAAAGAACTATGAAGAAAATGTGCTAGGTCACTCAATGAGCTGGCGAGATGTGTACATAAAAGCCATAGAGATTCAAGGGCTTAACATATCTCTCAACGAAAGGACAGAAACCCCTGAGCAAAGGAAACTACGCAGACTTAACGAGCTTATGAGAAAAGCTTTTGAAATTTCAAAAGGTAATCTTGCTAAAAATCACACACTTGCATTGGCGTGTAATGACTATTTAACTCACAGGAAAATTAGCACAGAGACGATTAAGAAATTCAACATTGGCTTTGAGCTTGACAACTCCTTTGTAAGAACCTTGATACAAGATGAAGGATATACCTTGAGTGAATTAAAAGAAGTTGGATTGATAAATACAAACAATAAAGGCAGATATTATGAAGTGTTTAGTAACAGAGTATTAGTGCCAATATACAATTCCATCGGTCAACCAGTGGGGTTCGGAGGAAGAATACTGCCCCAAAATGAAACGTCCTCTTCATCAAAATATATAAACACCTCAGCTACTCCGCTATTTAATAAGAGTAATATATTGTTTAATTATAATAATGCTAAAGCCTCTGCGGTAAAGCAAAACAATATAGTGATTCTTGAGGGATATTTTGATGTTATATCTGCTTATGAAATGGGTATGCCGAATACGGTTGGATTGATGGGCGTTGCTCTGAGCGATAAACAAATTTCGCTTTTAAAGGACTTGAATTGTGATGTGACACTAGCCTTAGACAACGATAAGACAGGCAGGGTGACTATGCTTAAGCTGATACCTACGCTTTTAGACAAAGATATAAACACTTATGTTTATGACACAAGTTTAATTGAAGGAAATTTAAAAGACTTTGGCGACTTTCTCACCTTTGGCAAAACAGTTGATGATGTAACTCAAACGAAGGTAAGTGCTTTTGATTACCTTCTACAATACAAATATTTTGAGGGAAAACAGGTAAATGCGTCAACCGTTTATATGGCATATAAACAAGGTGTCGAGGACGGTTTGTTAAACAATACTCGCAGAGAGTTGATGTATCGAGATTTTGTTGTAACTCATTCTGACATTACAAAAGACGAGTATGAAGAGATTATACACCCAAAGGAAATTAACAATAAAGTAGATAAGCTAAAAAATAGCTTATTTATAGCGTGTATGAAGGCAATGATTGAAAAATACGCAGCTCAAACTAACAACAGAACGCTTGTTACATACTGTCACGAGTGTTTTGATGAAAGAAAGATATTAGAGGGGCTGTCTCAGGGTGATTACTTATCTGAGGATGGATCTTCGTTTTCTACAAACAAATTTATAACTGAGTTTATAATGGATTTGCCGAAGTATCGGAAGCTTGAAAAAGATGTTTCATACAAATATGAGGGGTTTTTAAACAACGCTTATTGCTTTGATAAGTTTGGTAAAAAGCAAAGGGTTTATTTAACTTCTGAGCAAAAAAACAAGGTTATAGAGCAATTTATTAAAACCTCTCCTGAAGATGTGAAGCAAATGGTGTTAGATAAGCCTGATTTGTTTACAGAGCTGGTTATAACCGATAACGTTAAGGAATATGAATCCTTATTTTTACCGACAAACTTTATAATTGCAAAGAAAGATTCGCTAGATTATTATAAGCGAGGAAATATAGCTTTCATTAACTACGGACAGGCATTTAAGCCTGACGAGATACCAAAACTACATCAACAAGGGCATACGGATTATGTTTCCCTTGAGAGAATGGAGTTTAAGAAGGTTGTTGTTTATAACAATACTAGAAAAGGTATAACCTTAACGCCACAGAACTATCTACCGCCAAAAAACGATATTAAAATCAGCAAGGACAACGAGAGGGTAATCGGCAGGGATAGACCAGTTATGGCAAAATCAAATTTATATAAAGATATACAGAAGGGATAGTGAGGACAATGACAATAGTAAAGAAAAAGTACGACGAACCCGACATCTGCGACTTTAAGAAAGGAAGTGACATAGAATGATGGACACAAATAGCACTAGACAAGACGCTATTCACATTGGCGGCGAATTAGAAAAGGTTGGCGATAAAGGAGTAAGGGCATTATGGCATATGTTGAAGAAGCTGTTTAAAATGCTGTATTCTTTCATAAAAGAAGGTGTTACAAATTTTTATTTATCTCACAGAGATGGCTTTAAAGCCATTCAGAACGACGGAGACACTAAGAAGGTAGAAAACATTAGCGGACTGTCTTATGAGGAAATGGAATATGTCTTAACTCAGGCTGATAAAGAAGGTGTTCCTGTCACAGCTTATGAGTGGCAAGTTGAAAAAGGCAAAGAAGGCGAAGAAGAATTTAAAAAGGGAACTTCTATTGCTAAACAGAAAAGAATAATTAAACACACTGCCAAGATCGAAGACATAAAGCAATTTAAAGCTAAACACCCGAAGTTGTATCAGATACGGCATAAACACTATGAAAAATCCAATGAAAAGCATACAAAAAAAAGAGAAGACATTATCGAAGAACGCAAGGGCAATAAATATAGAGTTGCATTCAATGTTTCAAGAAGTGCTTGGGTAGCAGACATTATTGTTAAAATTAAAGAGCAAAGAACAGGCGTGATGAACGATATTGCTCAGGAAAACGAAAAAAGCAAGGTAGCAGTTGACTTCATTAAAGAGCGTGGCTTTGATATGAATGTAGAAGAAATACGAGAGTTTTCAAAAGACTTCGTAAAGTCTGGCACAATGGATATATCATATTATGATAGCAATTATTTTGTACATATTGTTGATAAAAAGGAATATGAGCGTATCAGCAGTGTTCTTGAAGAAAACAATATCATCTATGGTGTTGGAAAGAATGAAGGTGTGGTTGTTGAAGAACATATTGACGAAGAAGCCTCAAAAGCTACAAAAGAAGATGTTGTTATAGAAAACGAGAATAACGAGGAAACATATTCTATCTACATTGACAGCAGAGACGCTAAAGAATATGTTGAAAAATGTGGCATAACAAAAGGCTCTCTTGATGTACATGGCGACAGCAGTTCTAAAAGCAGCTTTGTCAGCGAAACAACTAAGCAAAGAGAAGTAGTTATACCTACAACAGCAATTGGGCAATATCTTGAAAAGCTACAAGGAACGGATTACAAAATTAGCGTTTTAAACGAGGAAGAAACAGTGTTATCCATTGATTCAGAACAGCTCAATGAGGTCTATGAGTTTGAAAAAAAAAATAATACCGTCGAGGACAAGTACGAACACATAAGACAAGAAAAATCTAAGGATAACCCCGATATTCCTCAGTCAGAAAAATATGATACTCTGTTACCAAAGGCAGCACAAGAGATTTTTAAAGATAATTCTGTTTCAAGATTATCTCTGCAAAGGAAGTTTAAAATCGGAGTTGCACGAAGCGAGGAATTGATGAAACAGCTTATTGAATATGGAGTTATCAAGGAAAGTAACGAAACAAATACTTATGAGGTTGCGATGACACAGGAAGAGTTTGCTGAGAAATATAAACAGGACAGTATCATAGAAAATGATACAAATAAAGAAGATTCCAAAAATATATTTGAAGAGTTTTTAGAAAACCTGTCAAGTATGGTGAATAAGAGCGATTCTTCGGACGAGAAGGAATTAGAACTAGGAGATGATGAATAAATGATTGTAAAGAAGGAAAGGAAACGCCCTATAATAGTGTTAATAATTTGTGGCGTTGTATTGTTTTATTTTTCATTGAGAGTAATGACGGCCGTTGAAAACAATGGCGGTAAGTTTGAGCTGGATTTGTTAGACGAAGTGTTCCACAAACTGTATTTTATTAACACACCTGTATCACTAACTCAGAAGAACATATTGATGTCACTGTTTATAACATTTATAGCCTTTATGATTTATGAGTGTATCAGGTTACAGAACAAAAAGAACTTGCAAGAAAATACTTATGGAAGTGCTGAATGGCAAAATCGTTCCGTGCTTGATAAGAAAAAGTCAAAGAAGTTTAGCGACAATATTATTCTTACAAAAACAGAACAGATAAGTAAAAATATGAAGGTGTCGGGTATGAACCGGCACCTACTTATGGTTGGTCGTCCTGGAACAGGAAAAAGCCGATACTTTTTCAAACCGAACATTTTAAATGCCACAGGTAGCTTGGTAATCACTGATCCGAAAGGCGAACTATTAAGAGACTGTGGAACAAGCCTTAAAAAGAGGGGCTATGATATTAAGGTTTTGAATTTAGATAAAAAGAGTTTGAGCAATCATTATAATCCCTTTATGTACATAAGAAAGGTTAGAAAGACTATTTCAACAAAAGAACTGAATGAATTTACAGAACAAGAAGTAACATCTATTAAAGAAGACGATGTTATGATTCTGATAAATTGTATTATGAAAAATACTAAGTCTGACTTGATTGATTCACAGACTGGCGATCCATTTTGGGAAAAATGTGAGATGTTATATTTACAAAGTCTTTTTTATTATGTGCTTGAAGAATACAAGGACATACCGCAAAAACAAAACTTTTCTACAATACTTGAATTGATACGCTATTCCACTCCCGATAAAAACGGAAACACTAAGCTTGAGGATTTGTTTAATAAGTTTAAAGATGACTATGGAAGCAACCACATAGCTTATATGCAATATCAGCATTTCAAGGTGTCGTCAGCCTCTCAAAAGATGATGTCTACTATTATTATGACGGCCACGGCAAGACTGAGTTGCTTTAATATACAAGAGGTTTCTGAGCTAGTCGATACTGATGATATTGAGCTTGACAGAATCGGTATGCCGATAGCCCAAGATAAATTAAAAAAGGTAAACTCTCAAAGCCCAAAGAAAAGCAAGCACGGTAAGGTGGCTTATTTCATAATAACTAAGCCGTCAGATAATACCTTTAACTTTATAGCAACACTTCTCTATACTCAAATATTTCAAACGATAGATGAGAACGCTGAGAGGTGTGCTAAGGGGCTAGACAGCGGTTTAGAGCTTGCCACACCACTAGATATGTATTTAGATGAGTTTGCACAGTTAGGAGAAATACCGCTATTTCAAGAGGAACTTGCTTATGTGAGAGGTCTGAATGTTGGTATTGTTATTTGTCTGCAGTCTCTTGCACAACTTAAAAAGATGTATAAGGACACCTGGGAAACTATCTTAGACTGTTGTGATACTACCCTGTTTTTAGGAAGCAACTCAAAAGAAACGCTTGAGTATTTTGTTACATTGCTAGGTAAAAAAACTTGGTATAAGAAATCAAGCGGACGAACATTCGCAAGGCAGGGAAGCTCCAGTCAGAACTGGGATGTTGTAGGTAGAGAGCTGGCAACGATTGACGAACTAGCAAAGCTGAAAAAGGGATATTGTATATTGTTTATAGCAAATATCGGAGCTTTTTATTCTCAGCTTTACAATTTAAAGGAACACCCTCGATATAAAACATTGTATGAGCCGTGGGATAGCCAAACAAGGGACAATGAATATCAACACGATCCTAACGTAACCGGCAGTGATGAAGCCAGCGAAAATATACAATTCCAATTAGAGATGATGGGGCTACCCCTGATAAAAACACTTCCAATGCTAACGGTAAATGAAATGACAAAAGCAGAGGAAAGTTATTTAAAACACGGTGGCGGAATAACGATCCACCAATTAAAAAGTTAAAAATATTCAGTAAGGATTGAGATTGATATGCAAAATAATTTATCGGAAGAACAAAAAGAACAGCTTATGTTGTACTACATTCAGCGGAATAAGACAAAGAGGATTCTTATAATCTTCTTTGTCTTTTTTGTTATACTACTCACAGCAGTTGTATCTGTTTTATGTATATGCAAGAACAATTGTATAGCTTTAAAGAAGTCGAATGTCACAATTGAGTATGGGGAAACATATGAGTTCAATCAAGAAGAATTTATTGATTTTTCTCTTAATCATACAAAAAAGGAAGATATTAAAGTAGACTATGACATTCCTAACGAAAAAGAAAAAGAATATCCGGCAGTAGGAGAATATGAGGTAAAGATTATAAAGAAAAGCAAAATTGAAATTTTAAAGCTTTTCAAAATACCTTATTCTGATGAACAGGTTGTAACTGTAACTGTTGAAGATACAACACCGCCAGAAATAAAAACACCAGAGAAAATTGAAATTATTGTAGACACTCAATTAAAAAAAGATGATTATCTTTACCTATTTGAGGTCAGCGATTTGTCAGAAACAAAGGATATTGAATTAGATACATCTGAATTAGATACAACATTAACAGGAGAGTATTTTATAAAAGTATCTGTAAAAGATGTTTACAATAATGTTGCAACGACTGATGTTAAGTGTACCGTTATTGACGATCCATATGATACGGCAACCGAAACTTCACCACCTAAAATTATAAAAACAAAAGCAAATACAGCGAAAATTACCACTACGCAAGCAGTAAATCAAACTTATTATCAAACTAATGCTGAAACAAAAACAATATCATATTCAACATCTGGCACTACTACCTCAAGAAGAATAAGCAGTGCCGTCAAGACAAAAAAGACAACAAGCCCTACAAAAAAAGTGACGACAACTACTATAAAAAAAATTACAACAACATATGCACCATCTAATGAAAAACAAACAGAAATTTTGAAGCTTGTTAATAAAAAAAGAAAAGCGGCTGGGTTGAATAAACTCAAGCCGCTTATAAGTCTTGACAACGCTGCTCGTATAAGAGCGAAAGAAATTGCAACAAGTTTTTCTCACACCAGACCAAACGGCAAGGGTGGGGAAACTGTTCTTTCAGATAAAAAAATTGAGTTCACAACCTATGTTGAAAACATAGGCGAGGGAAATAAAACAGCAAAAGAAATTTTCAATGTGTGGTGGAACTCCACTTCTGGGAAAGCAAATATACTTAATCCAAAAGTAAAATATATTGGTTCTGCTTGTTATTATTATCCCTCTGATCCGAACAATTTTTTTTATTATTGGGTACAAATTTTTTATTGTTATTGATGTTAAATTAACAACTTTAAAAGAAAAAATGTTAAAAACTTTTTCCAAAACCTTGTTATGATGATAACACTTCTTTATATTTTTTTTAAAACTTTTTATTTATTTACGAACAAATATTATTCAGAAAAGAGAGCAGACTATGAAAAAAATTAAAGCAATTAGAGCAAAAATTAAAACAATTTTAAACGATAAAACTTTTCAATTTTTAATTAAAAATCAAACTAAGAGAAAAATTTTTCTTTGTTTCCCTAATTCTTTTTTTAAAAAAAGAATCAAAAAAATTGAAAAACTCCCAGAGGGCTTATGAGGTCTTAGGGGCGTTGCCCCTAAACAGCAGGGTGCAAAGCACCACGCTGGCGAAGTGAGGTTTCACAAAATGAAACCTCACTTCGGGAACGGCGTAGCCGTTCCTTACCGCATAGCGGTATTTTTTAATAAGTAAAGGAATGGTTTACTGTGTTTACACAAATGAGTAGTGAAGAAAAGCGTAAAATGTTCTTTATGAATTATCGAGAAATTTTACAGTATCTCAATGACAAAGGAATCAAGAACAACAATGACGAACCGATAACAATGAAGCAATTAAGAGTTGCCATAAACAGAATGGACATTCGTCACCCTGATTGTGAATGGCTTAGTGAGCTTGTAAAAAGGCGATACCATTATGTTGTGACTGAGGGAGTGCTATGGTTAGAAGAGGTTTACTTTAATTCTGATAAAAAGAGCATTGACGCTGATATTGACTTTTTCTTAGGTCGCATAGAGTGGTATGAGAAATTTTGTGACTACAACAATTTAGATTATCCTGATTTTGTATATAACAAGCCTCAGAGCTTGTCTGAATTTAGAAGCAAGAAGGATTATCTTAAAGCACTGGAAGAAAGGAAAATGATTCTTACGAGAATTTGTATAGAGGCAGGATTGCCATACAACGATTTTTTTGGTAGGAATTAAGAGAGGATAGAGCAAATATGAGTAAAGAAAATAAAAGAAAGCAATTCCGACTTTGGCTGTCACCAATGGAGCGAGAGATTTTGGAAGAAAAGAAAGAGCTATATGGCTATAAGTGCTTGTCACATTATCTGAGAGACGCTGCCCTTTATGAAAGTGTGATACAGATTATACCCACAGGGATCGAGCCGTTGTTAAATCAATACACTGAGTATCTTTCAGAGATTAAGAAATACACAAAAGAGGCAAGGCGTATTTTAAAATATGATACAAGTATGTCTGATGAAGAAAAAGAAAAATTACAGGAGAGCCTTTATAAGGTTTATTCGCAAACAAAATCTTTAAAGAAAACCACGAAAAGCAAAATTAACTATAAGATATTACAGAAACAAGGTAAAGCAAAAAGAAACTTTTTACAGACATCACAAATGGAAGGATTAGATGAAAAAATTAAACAGCTCCAACTAGCCTATCAAAAATATCTAGCGATTGAACAAGAGCTGAATAAGTACATAAAGGAAGAAGGAATATAATATGCCATATACAAAAAGAAAAGCCCATCACGGCAACATAAACAATTTACTTGACTACATATTAGATGATGAAAAAACAGACTATGGAACATTTGTTAGTGCCTTAAATTGTAATGCGTATTCCGCTGCTATCGAAATGGAGAATAACCGTGTTCGGTGGAGAGATTCGGGAACTCGTTGTGCATATCACTTGATTCAAAGCTTTTGTCCTGAAGACAAGATAACTCCACAGGAAGCAAACAAAATAGGTTTAAGAATGTGCAAAGAGCTATATCCAGATTTTCAATGTGTAATATCAACACATATTGATAAAGGACATATCCATAATCACATTGCTATCTGTGCAATGAATTTAAAAGGAAGGAAGCTCGAAGATAGGCTTGCTAACCAAAAGGAAGGTTTGTACGGATATAAAGAAGCGTCTGATAGAATATCGGCGGAGTACGGTTGTTATGTAATGCCCCTGCACAAAATCTCAATAAAGAAAAACAAAGATTACTATTATCAATGGAAATCTGCCACTTGGACGGAAAGTATTAAAAGTGATGTTGATAACTTGTTGAAAGAAAGTATTTCTTTTCAGAACCTTTTAGACAATCTTGTTGCTATGGGATATGAAATAAAACGCAGGGGTAAATATATATCGGTCAGAACAACAGGAATGAAAAACTTTATTAGACTTTCTACAATTGGCGAAGAGTATTCAGAGCAACGATTACACAAGCACTTTATGAATAGAGGAACAGTATCTTTACCGGATATAACCGTTACCATTGATAACTTTAATGAAATACGGTACGAAAAAGCAATTGAAAGTAAAAAGGCAATTGAGACTACTGGAATTGTTAAAAAAGAATATACAGAATTTCAGAAAACACGGTACAAAGAAATTTGTAGATTCTATCAATTGAAAAAGGATTTAGATGTTCTCACTGAAAATGAAATTTACTCTTATAGTGATCTAACTCAAAAGATAGAAACAACAAGAGAGAAAATACATCAGAACAATGTAAAAGTTAAAAGTATAGAAAAAGAATACAGAACCATATTAGATCGAGCTGATAAAGCCCAAGAGTTTATACGATTATTTAAAACACATCAATATTGTGAATACTATAAATCATTGGATAAGAATTATGAAGTGCCAGTAGATGAAACTATATTTTTAAAATTGCGGAACGAATTGAAGATTGAATCTATTGATGAAGCAAAGGAAATAATAAGTGCTGCCAGAGAGGTAAGGCTGACGGTAAATAAAGTACGAAATGAAACAAAGGAACTACAAAATCAGCTTAATAATCTTGATATTATAAAAGAAGATTCCCTTGTAAAGAGTGAGATGTATTTATACAATATCAAATTCGGTAACAACCGTATTGATTATTCAAAATCTACCGATACACAATGGTATATAAAAATTCCGTATACAAACAGCTATATGTATCTTGATAAAGATTTAACTACATATAACAATAAGTATGGTTATCACACAGCTTTTCTGATAGATGATAAGGAATATCAGATTTATAACGAGAAGGGTGAAGCAATGACAACCAACGGAGCAAGCGTAGAGGAATACTACTTGTATATGAAACAAGAGAATGATAAGAAATATAGCAAATACAATTAAGACCGCCAAATTGTGTAATGATAACCTTTGCCAGAGCAGGGTTAGGGTTTTTTATGTTTACAGGGTATTCAAGCTTCTTTTCGTATTGCCACATTAGTTCTCACTCCTTTCCCATGGCCAAGGCTTTGTTGCCCATGTCCACTCTTCATCATTGTTTACTCCGCTTACTGTTATTGGTGCATACTTTGCTTCATATTCAGCAACTGCGTTCTGATATTCATTCTGGTGCTTCTTGAAATATTCAAGCGCCTCTTTGCAGGTAGGGTGGCTGTCTAAAAATAACTGTGCTTCAACTACTGCAAAACCGTGCATTCTTACCGATTTTAAAAGCTTACTTTGCTCTGCATCCATTTGAAACAGCCTCCTCTCCTATAAAAGGTTTATCAAGTGACGGGAATATCGTTCCCCGATTTATAGCTATATTAGCTTCATATGGCGTTTCCCATTCCTGAAATGGAACATATGCCATTCCGACAGGTGTGCTTTTAGGAAATCTTCCCTCAGGCTGAGGACAACCCTCTTTAAAGCCCGCCGCACAAGTGTAAGACGATTTAGTTTTAGAAATCTCCATGTGAAATTCTCCTTAATAGTATTTGTGATTAAATGTCCGATAGATAAGATGAAAGAATAAATATAAGCGTTTTCGGACATAAGCTATGTAATAACCCTTAAGAGTTGTTACATCACAATTCATTATATGCTAATGCAAATTTTTTGTTATTATTATGCTTTTTGACGGATAATAGAATAAACTATACAAAAAGGAGAGCAATATTTATGCACAAAAAAGCTAAGCCCCAAATGGTCACATCTATTTACAACGCAGAGAATTTTTCAAAAAAATTTCCCTCAATGTATGTGCTAAAATGATATGACCCAATAAAAAAGAGAAGTAACTTCAAAATATGGTATAATGAAGATGCCAAAA
>CANQJW010000021.1 GCA_947624345.1 uncultured Clostridia bacterium
CTGTTTGAACTCTTACTGCCGCTTCTCCATCTTCTTATCATACATAAATTTTTGAAAGTATTCCTTGGAACGGGAAAAAGAAACTTGATAAGCTGTATAGAATGGAGCGTGTACTATGTATTTCTGCTCATAAATAATATGGGCATTGTTTTCCCGCCCCATCTATTATTGATAGGAAATGTACTGCTAATATTTATGATTAGCTCATCCACCTACAAGAAGAGTATAATGCAGCGTTGTATTTTTTCCCTTCTGATATGTACCATATGGATGCTAGTGGAAGTTATCGTAATGATGATACTGAGAACTGTCAGTCTTGATGCAGGAATACTACAAGATGCCGGGAGCTTCATATCTAAAATGTGTATGCTTCTTTTATCGGTCATCATAAGCCACTGCATCAAGGATAGTTATTATTCAGAACTTTCCCTGCCGTACTTTTTGATTATTCTTCTGATACCAATAGGCAGCATTTACATCATGCATCACATATTTCTTATTTCGGCTGCTCATAACGAATATACAATATTTTCCGCTTCCGTCAGTTTTCTGCTGCTTGTCGTAAACTATGTCATCTTTGAAGTCTACGACTGGATAAGCCGGGACGCTGAACTGCGGGAACAAAACCGTTTGTATGCGCAGCAACTGGAGCTTTGCAGCCAGCAGGCAGAAGAACGTGAAACTCTATATCTTGAAATCCGCAGAATCCGGCATGATTTGAAAAAGCATCTTTCAGGACTTCTCAGTTTGGTTCAGACCGGACAAATACATGACGCAGAGAAATATATAATGCAACTGTTAGATGTCGGTGTTGGGGATCGACCAGAAGAAGTATCCCACAGCGGCAACATAATCGTGGATTCCCTGATCAATAACGCATATGCCTTAGCCCAGAAAAATAATATCCATTTTAATATCAGTGTTTTGGTCCCTGCAACCATTCCATTTGAAAACGGACATTTAGCTGTCATTTTAGGGAATTTAATGGAAAATGCTTTAGATGCCTGTAAAGAGTTACCACCGGAACAAAGATTTATCAGCCTCGATGTTTCTTATGCAAAGGAAGTCTTTCAGATAAGCATAAAAAACAGTTATCAGAAAAAGCGGAAAAAAGACATTATCGGACGCTATTTTACCACCAAAGACGATACCATATATCACGGTCTTGGGCTTTCATCCATAAACCATGCCATTGCAAATTATCAGGGACAAATGGAAATCATAGATGAAAATAACGAATTTCAGGTCACAGTGGTTATGTATGGTTCGTCTCCGGAAAGCGGCAAATGAAACATATTGTTTATCAGGTTTTAAAAAGGAGCTGTTATGGAATATTTAGCAAAAAAGCTGACAAATTATATATTTGAAAAAGGAATTATTACCGAAGATGGGATAGAAATTTACCAATACGGTTTTCAGTGTTTTTTGGAGCTGTCTGCAAGTACCATATGCAGCATAATAATAGCCCTGTTACTTGGTATGCTTCCTGAATGCCTCTTCTTTTTCCTGCTGTTTATCCCTATACGTTCCTTTGGCGGCGGCTTACATATGAAAACATATTTTGCCTGTTTTATAGGTTCCTGTTTCATTCTTACTTCTACCCTATTGGCAGTGAAGTATTTAACCGTTCCACTTCTTATTTCTTTTGTTGTGTATATAGCTGCTGCCATACTTATTCTGGTTATCGGACCAGTTGACCATCCAAACCGGGAAGTAGACGCCCAGGACAACCGCACTTTCATCAGAAGAACCCATTTCACTATATTGATCAGCTTCTTGTTGGCTCTATTTTTCATATACTCCCAAAATACAAGGTATATGTTTCTGCAGGCAATCGTATTTATCTTTATATTTGCTACTTCCCTTATAGGACGCCTGATATACAGACATGCTTAATCTTCTTTTTGCAAAACAGCCTGAATTTTTTCCTTCCAGATTCGAATATCCTGCTCATATTGCTTCCGCAAACAATCCGGCACTTCATAATCAAGTTTTCGGATATCATCATAATCTTTCCGTGGCAATAATTCCTTATTTTCATAAAACCATTGCCAGCGCCAGTTGCACAGTAAACTTTCTGCCATGCTCTCCGGCGAAGGAAATATTTTATCAACTATCATTGATAAGTTCTGCGATTCTTCTTGGTTTAATAAACCGATCACGGACACATAGCCTACCTGATAGATATACGCAATATGGTAATCCTTTGATTTTTCAAGAACATCTGAAAAAAGACCAATTAATTCTTTATATTTATCCATCCATAATCTCCTTAGTGCAGTACAGCAATACCAAAATCACTACAAACAGTTTAACCACTGTATAAATCCATAAACATTAAAAAATTTCGTACACAATAATCATAGCAAAAAATCTTTATAAAAACACAGCTTTTGCAGAAAATGGCTCTTTATTGCAGAAAACGTATAGTTTTCCACCACCACACCACCGGACTATAATCAATATGAAAAAGGCGCATAGAAATTCCTATACGCCTCACTCATGTTTTATAACAGCCTGTCCAAACCTACAGACATTTCTTCAAGTATATGTACCAAATATTCCTGTTGCTCTTCACTTTTACTGTTTAAGATATTTAGAATACGTTCTGTTATGGGAATTTTGTTTAGATTTTCATACATGAGATATGATAAAGGAACAGCCAATGCATCTGCAATTCTCATAAAGTTTTCTAATGACATCGTTCTGCTCCCACGCTCGATCCGCTTTATAGAATCAACTGAAAGCTCCGCTTTCTCTGCTAGTTCAAATTGTGTTAAATTTTGCTTTTTCCGGTATAATTTCACATTATCGGCAATAATATATTTTATATCATTCATTTTCTGATTCTCCATTCTTTTAATTTATTTGTAAAATGAAGAATCAGCAGGCGGTCCTCTTTTCGACCTTCGTATATATACATCCTGATAAATCAGCAATTTTCGACAGAAGCAAAAAAAAGAGTACACCGCACCGACCTGCCATGTCGATTTGTGTACTCGTAAGTTGCCGTATTCAGTTTTAAGGAATATTTTGTACTGGAGAAGCCGTTTCAGGCATCCCCTAAAGACAAACCTATGTAAAAAACTAATCATCAAATTTATGGCATAAAAATATACACCTAACAACAGCTATATGTTATCAGGTGTAGTCTAAATAATCCTTTTCATATGTTTTATGTTGTATTATGCACAACAAACTACATCATACCAAAAATAAATTATAAGAACAGTGTCTATGCAGAAAATGGACTATTTTTGCAGAAAACGGCAAAAAACCTTTCAGACAATCCAAGATTCTCTGAAAGGTTTTTCTTGTACTTAGTCGTTTATCCCATAAATACAAATCTATGTAAAAAATATAAATTTTCCTGCTGCAAAACCGCAGGGAACTAACGAAAAATTATGAGGTAAAAACTACGCATGACAACAATATAGGAAAAATTTATCATGCATAGTTAGTTTTCTTTCTTAATAGCAAATTACAGGCGCATCTCCTCTGCTCTAATAACTATAATCATAGTAAACTGTCACTCTTATTGTTGCTGTTAATAAAGCTCCTTGCGGTTCAGACCATATTTTCCAGCTACCTGATGGATTGCATCCATTAAAATCATCTAAATTTATAGTTGTGCTTTTTGTAATAACAACGCTATTTGTTGTTCCGTCTGGAGCTTGTATATAAAGAATAAATGGAGAAATTCCCGAAGCTACACGGACAGATAGACTCAATGAAGTAACAAATTGCTCACTACCGCTTATAGAACCTGATGAGAATGTTGCAGTACCATTTATTAAACTTAACTTTGACAATGTACGGCTAAAGAAATTTGAACCTGATATCGCACTGACTTCTTCTTTCTCTATAACATTTTCTTTTGGCATTACTTCCGCTGCTGAAACCGGCAAAGCATACATTATGCATAAACTTACACACAAAATCATTGATAATACCTTTTTCATACACAAATTTCCTCCTAATAACAGCGACACCCCTATGTCTTACAAACAATACTTTTTCTTACAGATGTATTACTGCTCTTAACAAGCCTGCATTCTTTAAAATGGAGCTACAAAAGTTACTATGTAGCTCCACTTTAGGTAGTATGACAACACTCTGAAACAAATGCCTCGATATACACATGAACTTAAACACTGTAATCAACGGATTTTCTAACAAACTGATTGCCACTTTGTACCAGATTGCTTTCTACTGATTCCCTTGTGACACTATCTAATATGCTAGAATCAAAAGACTGTCCCGGTTCCCAGTCTGGATTTGCTGCCTTTACAGCCGCATACATAGCAGAACGATATTTGCCCTCATACTGTTGCAAAGTCCATGTTCCTTTCGCACGATCCTCTTTCTTTACACTTAATTGATATTCTCTAAATATTTTTGATCTTTTTGTTGTATCACCATTGGAAATTCCATTTTCCTGAATGAACTCTCTCTTAACATTATCGAACATCTTTTGCCGTGCTTCATCGGAAACACTTATTATCTGCTGCCAAGTTGAGCGATCTGTAGAACCAGACCTTCCATGATGCATGCCGGGAACAATAATTCCTCCGGGACCAATATAATCCCCGTCAGAATTGTAACTGCGCATTAAATTTTTCATATGCGCTTCCCGACCGCCCATCAACTCATACATCATTTTTTGTTCGGGTGTCATCATAGCCTCTTCCGCTATAACATCAGCTAAACACGTTTCTTCTGCTACTTTATACTGTTTGTTGTTTACGCTTGAACTAACATATCCATGTCCGTAGCTGTTACCTGATATACTAATTGACATATTTACAACACCTCCTTTCAAATCAATTTATCAAACCTGCATAATAACTATTTAATAAAAATAGTTATAATTAACCTTCAGTGTTGCAGTTACAGTCGTAACAGCACCAAGCGACTCAACAATAACATACCATTCTCCTTTTGGATCTTCCCCAATAAAATCCGAGAACGTATATGTTGTACTATTTGTTCCTGCCAGTATGGTTGCTGAATTTCCACTTGGCGATACAACCGTCAAATAAAATCTGGAACTTCCGCTACTTACCCTGCAATTTACAGTTACCGATGTAATGCTTCTCTCGTTGCCTGAACAACTCCCTGATGACAATTTTGCCATTGCAGCAGAACCATTGAGAGAGTTCAATTTGGGTGTGATTTTTGAAAAATAGTTTGAACCACTCGTGGCTGTCACTACCGCCTGATCTTCTGTATAATTTGCTGCTTCAGCCGCAGACACAGGTGTCACAAATAATGTGCATAATAATGTCACAACAAGAAGTAATGATAATTTACGCTTCATAAAAAATTCCTCCTTTAAACTCAAACTAAATTATTTCACGCTGGATACGTTATTAAATATCTAATCAAGCATTATTATAAATCTACCAGAATAATGATACGAAAAGAACCCACAACACCTCCTTTTCATCAAAAATTGTTCTGTTTTGCTTGATCATATATTTCTATAATTGAATACAGACATATAAACAATTATGTGTTATCCCCATATGCAGAATAAGCATATTGATAAACATAATCCGTAGCATACAAATCATTGCCCGGCGTTGCAATCACGGTACAAGTGTCATAATAATGTGTCGAAGGATCAACATAATAACACTCTAATCCAGCTTTAGGAGGCAGAGAAACCGTTATTGTAAATCTCCCTGATGAATCGGTCACTCCTTCTGCCGGAATAAGTCCATAACGTGAATCACCATCCCATGCAGGATTAGCAAATGCTACTAAAACCGGGGCATTTGCCAATGCTTTACCTTCCGTATCTTTTACTATACCTTTTACAGTCAGTGTACTTCCAGTTACACGATATAATCTGCCATATCCGTATGTAACATAAGTACCACCTTCAAACCCTGTAATGGATATTGAACCCGGTTCAAGAGATTTAACAGAAAACTCAATAGATAATGTATAATTCTCGATACTATCCTGAGCAAATCCGTTCAAAGTTCCGCCATAGCAGACTTTAAGATAATATACATCTCCGGCTGTTACTGCATTCTTCCCGCTAGATAAGGAAACTGGAGTCATTTGATATGTACCGTCTGTTGCAATATTCTTATATGCCCATACTGTATGCGCATTTGCTGAAGATGAAGAAATATTTAACTGCATCTCATCATAGCCGGACGGCACAGTGAACATATACCAATCGCTGTCTATCGGCGAACTAATGTTTCTGCTGCTGATTGAATCAGATGCACCTGAAAAAACAAACTCTCCTGCTTTCTGCGGCTGCTCATCAGTCTCATAATCATCATAGACATCTGTCAAGGCATATGTCAGGGTGTATGCCTCCGTTTCACTTCCTCCTATAAATGAATTAACCAGAATTTTGTACTCTACTTCTGCCCCGGCAGTATTAATAACTGCCACATCTTCCACCAATGTTTTTCCATTCACAACATTGGTTACATTCTCAGAGGCATCCATAATGTTGTCGTCTTTATCGAATATGTATAAATCATAATCTATCGCTGCATTACCCGGCTGTTCCAATTGTGCCTGCATCATACATCCATCAGGAACTGTAATAGTGTATACAGCTCCCTCCGATGTATCAGATAAGTAACCTGTAACATATCCTGCTGATACATTACCTGCCATTCTTGCTGATTTTTCCGAAAGATTTATGCTCTCTTCCATCATCTCCGCTGTCGGAACCGGAACATTCCTTGCACTTTGATTTTCTTCGGCGTGTACTATGCTTGCTGTCCCAAGAAACATTACACATGATAAAATCCCACATAACGCTTTTGTAGCTTTCATAATAATTCCCCTTTCTTATGTTTTATAAAAAATTATTGAATCTCTTTAAGAGTTCATCTAACTGCCTTTGCTCCTGACTTGTTCCGTTATAATTTTCAATCGGATCAGAAACAAAATAATCCCTGAACCCTGCCAGTGCATTTTCAAAGCTGCTCCGGAAGTTTTCTTTGCTGCTTACATCAAGATTGGCAAACATCTTATAAATATCGCTGTTTGATGCCTTGTTCACTTCCACGCTGTCTTTCCCTATTGTATTGCTTACTGGAGAGATTCCCTTTTTATAATGGGGCATTCCATGCTCCTTATAAAACTTCTCCCTTTCAATCTTTACCTGCTTTGCAGCAAATTCAATCATACTGTTGACCTTATTGATCTTCTCCTCTGCCTGCTTACCATATGCACCTGTTATCTGTTCCGCTGCTTCGTCAGATAATCCCATTTCTTTACAAGCATAAGCAAGCTGCGAAACTTTAAGACCAAGCTGTGCGTATGTTCCCGGCTCTAATGTCGAGCCTAATGCCTCATCACCTGCATGATAGTTACCATTCGCATCCGGTGAAGCCTTTACGAATCCCTGCTGCTCCAAATCCTTAATCACGCTTTGCAGTTTCTCACTTTGCTCTTTAGTCACGCTTGCACCGTAAAAGCTAACCATACCTTTTACACTATCGCCATTAATGATCCTGTGCATTGACGGATTACCTTTTCCCCTTTGCTGTCCTTCTATTCTCTGCCTTATTGTCTCCGATATTCTCTGCGCTTCCGGTGAGTCTTTTGAAATCTCAACAATCACACCTAAGTCTTTTCTTTCAGAATCAGGTGTGTTCTTGACTGTTTCCTGCAAAGTGCTTGCTGTTTTCGGTTCATACTGATAACCACTTGCTGCTCCTACATTTGAAACATCCATAAAATCGTCCTCCTTGATAGAATAATTTGAAATCCATTTCTTTATTATCATTGTTTATTTAATAGATTTTTCTACTCTCATAATAGCAAAATATGGTTAAAGGTCAATTACCCTTGCAGAAAGTGGACTGTTTTTGCAGAAAACGGCACAAAAAAACCTTTCAGACACACCGTACCATTCTGAAAGGCTTTTTCTTTTACTTAATTTTCTTGTTCAACGCAAGCTTTGACTTATCATTATCGCCACATTAACTATTAAATCTTAATTCTCTTTCCGCTTCGGTCTCTTCGGCTGATGAAAAATTCCAGAACAAATCGGTGGATCTCCACATACATCTTTTTCAACTTCATTACGGACAATCCTCTCTACAACTTTGAGTGCCGCTTTTTTGATTTTACTATTTTTCTTCATTTTACACACACCTCCTGTTTTATAATTTTTGCCAGACACATCAAGAATGCACATAATATGATAGCCACTGACATATAGCCAATATACAAAAGACCAGCTTTCAAATAAATTAAGGCAGCAATTATCATTACTTCCATTAAAATTAGCAACCTTGCCGCTTTCTTAGACTCACGCAATTCACTTTTGCTCATATCCATATTAGGGTGGTTTATTGTCCCCATTATGCAGATTATAAGCGTTGCAAGAAATAGTAATCCATACATAACAGTCGGCTTTCTGCAAAGTACAGGTACAATCTGCATAATTGCAATATAAAATATGACCGTCCCTAGATAACACTGCCAAAACTTATTCGCATGAAATCCCCCTGTCCGTTTTCTCAATGAAAGAAAGAAAACCATAAAACAGACGGTGTGCAGGAATTGCCTAAATAATAGTCCTAAAAGCAGCATGGTTCCAACTGTTATAGCTTGTTCAACCATACCTATTAACGCATATTCGTAATATTCGCAATTTGATTTGCTTATTATCTTCTGCATCTCCATTTGATTGACAACCTTTAATGCCATCTTCTCTATCATAAATATGCCTCCTTAATTATTCAATATGAATTATACATCAAAAAAATCAAGACAGTTTGCAGAAAATGAACATTTTTTGCAGAAAACGGCACATATTAGTTTTAGAGGCAATCATTTTAATATTACATTCATGCAGGAATAATAATTGAAAAGAAAAATTCTTTATTCTTGTCTTCAATAACATATGCGCCATCATATTTCTCTATGATTTTTAACACATTCTTAATGCCTACGCCATGTTCAGCCACATTTGATATTTTCGTAGATTTTATCTCTCCATTCTCATATACAACATCATAATTAAATGTGTTTTTAACCGCAATGATTATCATATCATCTTCTTTTACGAACTTGAACCTAATTATCTTTTTATCCTCACATGTCTCACACGCTTCAATGGCATTGTTCAGAAGGTTAGCAAGGATAGTAACCACATCCTCATCTTTTATTTTCAGTCCTGAAAGATCATTTACCCTGAATACAAAAACAATTCCCTTTGCGTCCGCCTCCTGATACTTTGTATTGAGTATGGCATTTATGATTACATTATTGGTGTTAATGGCATCTGGTTCGTTATTCAAAGAACCATAAATCTTTTTTACATATTCTTCTAATTTGGAATATTGCCTTTTGTCCAGCAAGGATTCTATACATAAAATCTGGTTTTTAAATTCGTGTGTCCTTCTTTTTAGGTTATCAAAATTTTCAGAGATAGACCTATACATTTCCAACTGATTTTTAGCCTGAATCTGTAAAACCTTGTTTTCATGCATTTGCACTTCCCTTTTCACAACATCGTTAATTAGATAAAACACAACGATATTCATTCCAATCATTCCAAACGCAATAACAAACAATAAATTCGCCTGTTCTACTGTCTGCACATATCCAAAAACAGACAACATTGCGGAAATAGCTGCTATGGTAAAGACAGGAAAGAATAAAAACCTTAACCACTCTGTATCCAGCATCATTTCCATTGATTTTTTACCAAACTGCTTTCTAATAATAAGAACAATAAAAAACAATATAACCTTTGCCAGCAGAGATGCCAAAGTAAGACCAATTGCGTACTGCTGTCCTAATGATTCGCTGCTTAAAGAAAACCATTTACTAATCAAGTAAATCAGATAATCCATTGCCAGCAACAATGCATCAAATAGTATTGCCAATGCAAAAGATTTTTTCAAACTGATTTTAACATGCCAAAGCATAAATACTGAAAATACAGAAATCGCAACAATCTGCCTTAGTACAAAATATTCAGATAAGCCATATGAATAAAAACACATACTGCCAAGCAATAACAAAGCCTGTATGAAATTAATCCATCCTTTACGCCGTATTTCACCAAAAGTTTCAAAAAAAATCCTACAACACGTTGCTTCAATAAATATCAACAATACATTCCGCATTAGCTCAAACATCTACACTTCTCCCTGACACGCTATAAACTTTTTCTTGACTTCTGTATACCTTGCTTTCGGTATGGGTAACTCAACCCTATTTGTCAGTATCACTTTGCAACGGACAACATTCTTGATATGTTTTGCATTTACAAGATAACTCTGGTGTGTCCTGATAAAACCATTTTCCGAAAGCATATCGTCCATCACATTTAATGTTTCATACATGGTATAGACTATTTCTTCGTTCTCCATGATATGAAACTCAAGTATATGCAGCTTGCTCTCAATATACAATAATCTTTCCAACGATATTTCTTTTCTGCCTTCCTTAAAATCGAACTTCCTTTTTGTCACGGAATAATTCATCTTATCAATAATGGCATCCATACATTCATTAACTTTGCTCTGAAAGTTGGCATTGCCCTTTAACAGATACCTTACAACATCTAATCGGTATCCTTCCAACGAATAATCCACATATGCGGTCACAAATACTATAAACACTTCCCGACTTACTTTTCTGATCATCTCAGCCGTCTTGATACCATCAACTTTATCCATATTGATATCCAAAAAAACGATAGTATACCGCACTATCTCAATTCCTAATTCTATCAATGCCTCCCCGGAGTTATATGTATCTATTTCAAAAACAAGACCTTTTTCCATCATATAGCCGGAGATCAATTCTTTTAGTTCTTCTGTAAAAAGATTTTCATCATCACATATTGCAATTTTGAACATCTGCGTTGTCTCCTCCTTTCCTGCTAGTTGACAGCAGTCTGTCCCTGATATTTTATACTCCACCATGTTGTATTTCGACACGTCTTACTAAATCCTTTAACCCTTGCTCTACATTTATAGTAACGAAAGGCGACATACAAAAATCTACAATTCCCCTTACTATTTTATTTTTCTTTAGCGCATTAGTCAACCAAATTGCAGAAATCGACCATTTTATGCAGAAATTGACACAAGTATAAAATGCAGCAATCAAGATTTTAAAATTAGAACCCGTTTTAGTCCATTCTTATTTTATTTTTTTCAGAAAAAGTGTTATACTAGGTTTGTTTCCATTTCAATCTCTAAGAATAAAGGAGCAATGATATAGCTATGAAAATCCAAGACTTAAACATTTCTGCCGACTCCAAATCTGCCTTAAAAAGCATAGGCTTGACAATGGTTTCGGAACTCGCAGGTCAAAACTATATTACTCTGATAAATAAGTTCCCCCAAAATTATAATATGAGACCCCTGATCGATGAATTAAACGCTTTAGGCTATCTGCTGCCGCCAAGTAACGAAATATCAATCTACGATGTCCCTATGTCAAAGCGGTTGCAGAACGCCCTTATACGAAATGGTGTTATGTACCTTTCGCAGCTTTCTTCCTATTCTAAAGAAGATATTCTGCATTTTCGGAACTTAGGAGAAAAAACCATCTTAGAATTGGAACAAATCTGTCAGGAGTACAATATTGAAATACGGTCTATGCTATCTATCAAAGAATATTTTGATAAATACCAGTTTCCCTCAAAAATTTACCCCATGCTGTTCCAGAACAACATATCATGCATAGATGATTTTAAACATATGACAGCCAATGACTTATACCTTATATGCCAAGAGGATTACAGCCTTACCATGCAGACCTATTTTATTCTGAAGGAAAACGGGATTGTATTTAGCGACTGGCAGGATAAATTCATTTTTGAGATTCTGCCAGAAAAAAAAGCTGCTCTGTTATGGAAAAAGCATAAAATCAGTATGCTTTCACAAATACCGGACTGTAATGAATATACGCTGAAAGAAAGTCTTTCCTCTTCAAATTCATTTGCAGCGGCAATGAAAGAATTGTTATCAATCGGATAGATATGTAAATATGATAGTAAAATGACAGGTCACACCGATCTGTCGTTTTTTATTTCAGCAATTCATCATACGTTGTTTCCAATACGTTTCTGATCGCCCTAAGCTGTGACGCCTGTATGTGCTGTATACCCCTTTCTATCTTCACTAATGCTTCCCTTGTCAGCGGTACATTCTCTAACTGCATCAATGCCACCAGTTCCGTCTGCCGCATACCCTTTTCTTTTCTGATACGCCTAATGTTCTGCCCGATAAATATTTCATCCTGCTTAATTTTCTGCTCCATATCATCACCACACTTCTGAACCCGTTTCGGTTCTTTTTAGAGTATTGTATTCAATAGAGCTATCGAAAAGGGACTGGTTTTAGTCCACTTTATGTAATTTTTATTGCAGAAATCGGTCAATAAGTAGTATTTACTTCATCTAAAATACTTCCGCTCTGTCAAAGATTATCCTTTCTACCTTGACACATAAAACTGATATGCAATATCCATTTTCTGCTGAAAATTGTCTTTTTCTGCTAAATATATTGCTATTCTGTTTTTATCACGAGTAAAATGGAATAAATAAAGGAGTGCAAATTTATGGATTTACATATAGATGAGTTGAAACTTTCCTACCATGCTAAGAATACCCTTCATGAACTGGGCTTTACTATGGTTTCCGATCTGGAAGGTCATGACTATATTTCTTTAATACAAAAGTTCCCCCTAAAGCGCCATTGTGTCTATTCCATTATTCAGGAACTTAATGATGCCGGATACTTATTGCCCCCGGACAATGCAGTGTCAATTTACGATGTCCCTATGTCCAAAAGGCTTTTCCATATTCTTGAGAGAAATTATTTCCTCTATTTATCCCAATTATCTTTATGCTCCAAAGAGGAACTTGCATGTTTACGCAATCTCGGAGAGCAAACAATGATTGAGCTGGAAGAAATATGTCAGGCACACCATATAGAGTTGCACTCTGTACATAGCATTAAGGAGAATTTGGCTCAATATCACTTGCCTTTTACTTCAAGGCATTACGAATTGCTCTATAAGTACAATATTGCTTCTATTGACGATTTCAACAGAATAACCACGCACGATTTACATATCATATGCCAGCAATACTACTACGACACCATGAAAGCATATTATATCTTAAGGGATAATGGAGTTGTCTTTCAATCATGGGAAGATCAGTATCTGTTTGAACTTTTATCAGGTAAAATTGCTCAGACTTTAAGCAGAAAATACCGCATTGATACTATTTCAAAGCTACGATCCTGCTCTGAACAATATATTGAGAGTATGCCCTCGGCAATATTGCCCAGTGTAAAGACAATATTAAAACCTAAATCCAATATTTAATTGATAAGAAAATCATAACAATCTTAAAAACCAAACAATACCCCTTCCGTTTTTCGGTAAATGACCATCCTAATAAAAAATCCTCCTGAATCAAACCTAAGTTCTATTCAAGAGAACTTTTTCCACTCATTACAAGCACATTCTTTAAAACTTGAATATTCTTGCGATAGGAAACCGTCTTTCCGGAAATGTGGAAACCGGTATTCCGGATACGGAAACCACCATTGTTTGGCTTGATTATGCTTCATAAGAAATTGAACCATTGTCAAGCCCAGAGCCGCTTTGCGGTGCGTTAGCAGGCTTTACGATGGTTCAATTTGTGATATGATATGTGCCGCCAATCAAAGCGGACACGGTTTCCTTACCGCCGGACAGCAAGGACTTCTAAGCCGTAATATTCAAAACTTGTATATGTAACTTCTTGTTTTTCTCTAATTAACAATATGAATACCAAAAAATTATTGATCAGATTCGATATATATCTTCAATAATTCAGGTATAAATTGTTCAAAATACTCTCGTTGACAATGCTGATCATAAATACATCCTCCGTAACAAATAGGTAAATACTTACAATTTGTGCATCTATTACTTAACTCATAGATTTCTTTACTACTAGGATTATCAATATTACCCAATGAATTATTCAAAACAGATTCACAACCGGATAATTGCCCTTTCCCGTCAATTACATAATAGTTTCTTCTCTTCATCGGACAGATAATACCATGCTTACCTTTTATGTTTGATTGAAAATCAACCTCCTCATTTTTTAATATGGAATTGAACTTAATCATACAATCTTTTTTCTCTTTTTGGCTCATTGTTATAGGTTCTCTGAAACTCATAGAAAAAGAAGCATTTATATCCCTATGTTTTAAATCATGTATCATTTCAGAAACTCCAAATAATTCTTCATCAATAATCACATTTATAACAATTTCTACCTGATTATTTATCATTTCTAAGTTTTGTAATATGAGATCATATGTTCCCTCCCCATTCTTGAATGGTCTCCTTGCATTATGACACTCAGCATTTCCGTCTAATGTCACTTTCACTTTTAATAAGCCTAGCTCTATCCACTTTCTTATATCTTCTTGTTCAAGAAGGGTTCCATTCGTAACAATCGAAAATTTATAGCGTTCCCCATATTGTTCTTTTAATTTTGTGGAAACAACTGTAATCATTTCCTTATTCAGCAAAGGCTCGCCACCATAAAAAACTATTCTCAGCTTTTCTATTTGATTTCCGGTCATTTTTTCATAAATAAACCTATCAACTTTCTCCAGATCACAGGCTTGATTATAATCCATTTTTAAATCACTTTCATAGCAATAAATGCAATTACAATTGCAGATACCAGTCAACAGCATGACAACCACCAATTCATCATTACTGCAAATTGTCTCATTATATTTTTTTATTACCTCTGAAATTTCTGCTGATTCTGTCATACAACAGATGCCTTTTTCTAGTAGTTTTTCTTCTATAATTTTATTTGGTTCTGGAAACAAATTATTATCTGCATAGCAAACCACTTCTTGAGTCCTTAAATTATATATTGTTGTAAAATCATTTTTGGGATAGTTTTTTAAATAAATGTTATACTTTGAATACATATCTTTACCTCCACTATTAATTTGTATATGAAACAACTAATTCTCTTTGTTTTACCTGAAACCCAAGTTTTTTAGCTAATGATATGGAAGCATGATTATCTGTTTTCACAACATACATTGGTACAATTCTTTCTTCATAACATTTTTTAATCATTAACTTAACCAAACTTTCTGCAATTCCTAATCTGCGTCTGGGCTCTTCAACCCAAACTACAAGATTTCCATAGTTAGCGATTACATCCGACACTTTACAATAGCCGACAAGCTCTCCATTAACCAACGCAATATATTTTCTATATTCATCTAAATATTTATATTCGATTGAGTTATTCCTGTTACAACCAGAACGCTTATCTATACTTATATCAATTTGAGTTTCCAACAACATTCTATCCATATATGACAACTCGTATTGAGGAAATTTCAAATCATTATGTATATTACCAACGCCTATTGCTTCAAAATTAATTTTAGTATACAGGAACCTTAATTCTGTCTCATTAAATTCCGGCGAATAAGAAATGATTTTTTTTCCATTATATTTAGTTGCAATAACTTTATAAAAATATTTCTTATTTAGCGGAATATCTCTATATTTACATTTACATACATGGACATCGTTGCAAATCATACTATCATCTAATCCTAAATATTCCTGATAAAAATTTGAAAATAAACTACTATGCATTTTTACTACTTCTCCTTTTCTTTGCTACTAAACACTTGCGACTGAGCTAAGTACAATTTGCAATAAATCCCTGATTTCTGAATTAGTTCATCATGTGTTCCACTTTCAACTATTTTACCATTATCAAGAACCAGTATATTATCACACATCTTGCAACTTGACATTCTATGTGATACAAATATCGAAGTTTTGCTTTCAATGATATTTTGTATATCTTCAAATACTTCCAATTCTGTGATAGGATCTAGTGCGCTAGTAGGCTCATCCATAATATATAATGAGGCAGCTTTGTAAGCAGCCCTTGCAATAGCTATTTTTTGATACTCACCTCCCGATAGTTCAATTCCATCTTTATCATACTCTTTTCCAATAATAGTATCCATACCATTAGGCAATTTTTCTATTAATTTATTTAAACCAACCTTATCAATAATCTCTTCTACTTTTTTATCAAACTTCATTTCAAAAGTTATGTTTTTAACTAGAGAATAATTAAAAATTTTAAAGTCCTGAAAAATAGCTGAAATTGCCTCTAAATAACACTCTGTATTATAACATAGTATGTTTTTCCCATTCACATATATTTCTCCGCTAGTTGGCGAATATAATTTACATATAAGTTTAATTATGGTTGTCTTTCCAGAACCATTTGGACCAGCAATAGCCATCCTATCCCCTTGATTTATAACAAAACTTACATCCTTCAATGCATAATCCTCAGCACCGGGATACTTAAAATAAACCTTTTCAAAACGTATTTCCTTAATGGGTTCTTCTAACCTCTCAATCCCTTCATATTTTATATCATTAAATTCCATAAACTCAAGATATGGCTCAAGATATTTTAGCATCTGCTTTATTTGTACAACATTTTCGCTAATCCTTGATATTCTTGATGAAAAATTAGAAACGGCATTAACGTACATTACACAGGAACCAACTGAAATTGTATCACCAAATAGATTAGTGAACCTTCTTATACCTATATAACCATACGCTCCAATCTTAATGATGTTATCCATGATATTAAAAAATGCCAAATAATTCCCCTTATTAAAATTGAATTTGTCCATTAATTCACAACACTTATCTAAAAAAGAACAGTATCTTTTAGATAGTAATTTTTTAGTTTCATATAATCTAAAATCCATACTATACTTTTTATCATAAGCAATATCTCTATATAAAGATTCACGCCTATTCAACAAAAGTAAATTATCATAGAATTCTTTTTGATAATTTATGTATTTAAAGTACAAGAAAAACAGGCATAGTATAATGATCAAAAGAAATACAACAAAAACTTTACTAAAACTTAGAACTACTCCTACAATACTAATTACTATTGCAGTATTTTTACACATTTCAGCAAAATTATATATTATATTAAATATTGCACCTTGCTCATTTATCGCAAACATAGCACGCTCTTTCAAATCTAAAAAGCTGCTATCCTCCAATTTATAATATGGAAGCTCCATAATTTTTTCAGCCATTAGTTTTTTCATTTTTTCTCGCACAAGCGGCGTCTTAATATTAACAATATATTTCATCAAATTATCAATTAACAGTAAAATTGCACCTGATACAACCATTAGTATTATAAGCTTAAAACACATAGAAATATTGTGTGTATTGACTAATTGATCTATTACAATCTTAGATACCCATAGATTTATATATGTTCCAACACTCCCTACTATTGTATTAAATAACAATACAATAAAATATCCTGGGGAAGTTTCATAAATCAGTTTAATTAATTCCTTAACATTTGATAATCTATATTTCATAATACTTTCCTTGTGCTTTAAACATTTTATAAAATTCGCCTTTTAGCTGCATTAACTCTGTATAAGTTCCGCTTTCTGCTACCGTACCATCCTTAAAAAGTATTATTTTATCACAGAAACAAATGCTAGTTAATCTGTGAGATATAAAAATAACTGTTTTATTTTCTAGTAAATAGCATAATCTTTTATATAAATCCTCTTCTGCAATTGCATCAAGAGCAGAAGTTGGTTCATCAAAAATAGCAATAGGTGCATCTTTATAGATTGCTCGAGCAATAGCCATTTTTTGCTTTTCTCCACCAGACAAGTCAATGCCTTCAGGATGAAAACTTTTTATTAATTTACTCTTTGCCCCATTCTGTAACCGCTCAATTTTTTCATATAAATTAGTATTTTTTAATGATATTTCTAGTTTTCTTTCATCAAAATTTTCTTCACAACAAGTAATATTTTCTTGTATGGAAAATGGATAGATACAAATATCCTGAAAAATGACAGAATATAAAGAACGCAGATAATTTATATCTATTTCCTTTATATCTATATCATTTACTTTAATTATCCCATCTGACGGCGAATAGAACTTCATTAACAGTTTGACTATTGTACTTTTTCCTGTTCCATTAGCACCCACAATAGCAATTTTCTCTCCTGCATTTATCTCAAAATTCATATGATCCAAAACCAGTTTATCTGAATTAGGATATTTAAAGCTTACGTTTTCAAGCTTGATTCGAAGGTTATTTTTCAACTCTATTGGATTATGGCTATTTGATTCGTCCAAATCGCCCTCATCAATAAATTTAAAAAAATCATCAATATATGGAAGTTCGCACAGCAATTTGCTAATATCTTCATTTGTATTTTGCAAGGATGTTTTAAGCATATTTATAATTGTAATATACATTGTAAAATTGGGTATAGATACTGTCCCTTTCCAAACGCTAAAAATCAATATGCCAACCATAATAAAATCACAAACTATGCCAAACAAGATATCAATGTTTTCCAAATTTAATTGTATTTTATATAACTTTTTTAAAGTTTGAATGTATTTATTTATTTCCTTAATGTAGTCATTCAAAATATTTTTTTTTATTTTGAATAGTCGTATATCTTTTCCAAAATTAAAATCATTAGATATTTTATAATAATAATTCATATGTCTTTTTGAATTTCCTATATCCTGCTTTTTGCTATACATTCTATTACTAAATCTTTTATAAATTTTTAGTTTAATTGCCCAGTCAATTAATAAAGCTAAAACTATGATTAGGTTAAGTTTTCCCAAAATTCCCACGAAAAAAATGCACAATATAAAATTTGCTGGCAGACTAAAAAGAATATGACATACTCCCTCAATTCCACCATCATAATCCTCCACTACAGAAAAAGTTGAATTGTTATTATTCAAAAAATCAGCATCTTCAATGTACTGATATTTCAAGTTGGTTATTTTTTCAAATAGTTTTTTTGCATAATGATTTTTTATCCTAGTTATTTTTGAATTACTTATATTGAGTGTAATTGTTTTTATATACCCTAACAAACACATAGAGACAAGAAAAAATAAAAAAATCTCTGTAAAATGAGTTTCTTCTTTATCAAAATATAAGGTTTCTACCATCATCTTAGGAATAATAGCATTCAAAAAACAGTATAATATCTCAGTAATAGTAAAAATAATAAATACACCTAAAAATCGCTGTTCGTATTCCTTAATATATTTGTAAATTCTTATGAGAGAATTGTTTAATTTCATATTACTTCTTTACCTCAACCAGTTTTTCAGTTAAATAGATTTTGTTTTTATTTTACATATCATTATACCAAATCAGTTTACTTAAGGGGAGATACTTTTTACAGTTTTAATATGCTAAAACAAAGGGAATGAGGGTTCTTTCCAGAACCCTCACTTGAAACCCTATCCATATGTAAGGGTTCCTTTGGACTCAACCTGCCCAACCCTCAGGGCCGCCTTCACATGCGTGCTGGCTAAGATATACAGATACTTCCTCGATCTCTGCCATCTCTTTTTCAGTAAAACCGAAATCTAATGTCTGTGCCATGCTCGTATCCTCCTTTCCTTATATTTATAATAATGTAACAGATAAAAAAACCATTACAATTATTATCATTTTTCTAATCCCATAACATATGAAATGAATTTCTTTCGCTGCTCTACACTTAATGATGTAATAATATCTAATACCACTTTCATCTCATAGGTGATCAATAAACAACCTTTAGATACTTTGCTGAATCGCTTTCCATTTACTGTATAAGCCTGATGATAACACATTCCACCACACAAATATTTAAAGCTACAGTTTTTACAACTACTTATTCTTTCTCCGACATTTTGCTTAATTGTTTCATCCATTTTTTTGGAATAACAATCAATTTTTTCGGCAAACTCACAATCTATATCACAAACATATCCCTCCTCAATGCCGACCAGTCTATGACAATCATATACTTTTCCATCTGCCGAAATAGTAAAGTACGCTCTTCCTGCATTACAATGTGAACTTACCCTCCTTCGAGTAACAATTTTTGCCAAATTGAAAGTTATATTTTCAATACAATAAAACTTTTCGTTTTTCAGATCATTAAAATAAATTTCCATTAACTCCTTATAATTTTCCATGAAAATTTTAAAATTTTCATCTGATATATTAGCGTCTACACCAACTATTATGTTATCAATTCCTAAGTCTCTAATTTGAAGAACCGAATCAACAACATTTGTATTATAATCATTAACTGTCAGCCGCCCCTTTAAAGTGAGTTGATTTTTATACTTTCTAACATTCTGTGCAATTACATCAAAAGAACCTCTTCCATCTTTAAACTTTCGCATTTTATCATGCGCTTCTTTTGTACCATCCAAACTTACAGTTACAACAAAGTTATTTTTTTTGAGAAAATCAATAATTTCATCCGTGAATAAGGTTCCATTGGTAATTGTCGAATATGCTATATGGTAGTTATGCTTATTAACAGAATTTACATATTCAACAATTTTTTTAATTAATCCAAACTGGAGTAATGGTTCTCCTCCAAAAAAGGTAATACCCAATTTGTTTCCTTTGTTTTTTTCAACATTTTGAAACATTTGATCAATTACTTTTTTAGCGGTATCAAAGTTCATCACATTACCCGCTTTATCATAATTTCCCTGATTTGCATAACAATATTCGCAACCAAGATTGCAATTATTATTAAGTATCAATGCAACATGAGAAAAATATTTTGTTCTAAATCCATCTATTGGCTTGCATAATTCTAGTGCCACTTTTTCATCATATTTATCCTTATCAAAAATAATTATGTTATCACCGTCAAATATAAAATCCTCATTGTTTCTATTTTTAAACTCATAATTCATTTAAAAAAATCCTCCCATTTCCAACATTTCTATATTATTTCAACAGAGAAAACTATGACACATGCTATATCCTCTATATTTCAATATAAAAAATGTTTTTGACTTTCATGTTGTTTTAATCATACAACTTTTACATCCTTATTGTCGCCTTATGTTGAAAAAACGAATTTATATGTAATATTTGCCCACAGAGGTTACTCTTTCGCTCTTGCAGTATTCTCAAAAATTGTTTATAGAACATGTCCATCTATTAGGAAATACCAAAGAAAAACCCCCTTGAATCAAACCTTAGTTCAATTCAAGAGGACTTTTCTCTATCGACTCTTTCCACTTTTATAGGCATATGCTTTGTTACGTTATCCTTGCTCATTATTTTTTTAGTAGCACTCATAGTTCATACTAAGGAATAAACAGTCCAAAAATCGATTTCTAACCAAATAAAACACTAATAATGCCATTTCTTTTATCTCTCTTTATACCCTACCACTGCTATTACCTTTTCACACTCTTTAATAAATGCAACGCTTCTACCCTTATTCTCTAAATTGCTTACTACCTTCTCTTTTTCCTTCAATTCACAGCCTTGCTCGTATCTCTCTACATGATAACCATTAACAACATATTTTGTATCATTAATTCCTTTATGAAAGATATCTTCTAATTGATCCAAATCTATTATATTTTTTGATACATAAGAATAAATATCTAATACAATGTATTTTTTCATTCATATCTCCGCAAAAAGGAGGTTAATGCCTTGTGATTAACCTCCTATAGTTTAGATAATACTGCACATTTTAACAATTATTTTGCATTTCGTTACAATTCTATTTCTCTATCTTTCTACTACCTGTGATGTATTTGAAAAATATCCTTTTTCATTAGCTACGGTTGTTAAAACTACACTCGAAAATCCAACACGCACTTTATCTTCGTCCCCCGTATCTACATTGTCCTTCAATGTACAGCTAGTATTCATTGAACCACCAAGAGCTTCATCAAACGAGTCACTATAGTAAGTTGCCGGAAACAAAATGCTTGTACTTTGTACATATGCATTCCCTTTAACTTTACTCATAGGCTCATCTGCAGAAATTGTAAAATACAGCCGTCCTGTATCATCGTTCCAATCATTGAATCCCAAATGGAATGCCGCCCATTCTAATTCTCCGTCTGCTGTAGCCATAGGTTGAGGAATAGATGCAATATCTGTATCGCAAAAAACTGTCTGCTCAAATGTTCCATCCTCATTTTTTGTCAATACAACTGTCACTCCATCCGACAACTGCTCTGACGTAACTTCAATGTCATCAATCTCAATGACTTGACTCTCTGCTGCCATAGTTGATGTTGCAGGCGCAAGAGTGCCAAACATAATAGCTACCGCAGATAATGTTGATAGTAAAATCGTTTTAAGTTTCATAGTTCATTTCCTCCTTTTAAATGAAATCATTGTTAGTTGCTTCATTCGCACTTGTATAATAAAGCTTACAAAAAATCATAATCGTTTTAAAAATAATATCAATACCTCTTGCAGAAAGTGACCTGTTTTTGCAGAAAATGACCATCAAAACAAAAAATCCTCCTGAATCAAACCTAAGTTCAATTCAAGAGGACTTTTTTTCTAGCGGCTCTTTCCACTCTTTGCAGGCACATTCTTTGTTGCTTTAGTTGTTGCCTTCTCTGTTTCTTTTTGGTGTGCTTCAAAAGCCTCTGCCCCATACTGGAACTCCGGCTCTGCCACCCTTGCAAGTTCAGCCGGGTTTACAGCCTCCATATTGCCAATGTTTTCTTTCTCCCGTTCTGCCTTGTCCGTCTGGTACTGTTTCACATCTGCGGCAAGCTGTTCGGTCTTTTCTATGGCGGCATCCGCACAGTTTAAGATACCGGACAGCAGCTTTCTCTTTGCCTGAAAAGGCTTCTTTATCAGTTCCGTCTTTGAGAACTTCTTCTCCCCGTATTCCTTTTCCGGTTTATCCGCAAAAGTACGGAACGTGTTGGCAATTTTCTGTCCGGCTTCCCTCATTCCCCTGCCAAAAGCATCTATCTTTCCGATACTCTTATCCACATCTGCTATGGACTCCTGCACGTTCTGGCGGATATTCTCCAGTTTCTTCTTAATCCCAAGAAACTCCGCCACTTTGTTTAAGGCGGCTTTCCCTTTCTGCTTTGCCGCTGTTACAATCTCCCCTGCCTTTGCCTTGATCTCTGCCTTGACCTCAAACAGTTTTTCTTTCATAGCTTTGCAGTCCTGTTCCAGCTTGCTTACAGCCTTTTTGAGTGTCTGTTTCAGCCCTTTCTCTGCCTCCCGCTCTTCCATCTTATGGAGCTGGTCTTTGACCGTCCCCAGTTCCTCTAAGACCGCATCCATCTTTTTCTCCATGACATCGACATACGCTGCCATTTCAAAGATGCTGTTTGCAGCCTCCTTCATATTGTTTTTACAGAGCAGTTCAAGCAGCTCCATAATATTCTGTTCCTTTGTAAGCTGCATATTTTCTGTCATTTCCATTTTCTTTTCCCTTTTCACAGGGCGGTTGCCCGCCCTGCCCTTTCAGATTATTGGTGCTGCTTAACGGAATGGCAGCGGCTCCCCGCTGACCTTCATAAAGCCCCTGTCATCGGTCTGCATTTGCTGAGAGACACGTTCCTGTCCTTCCTGCATTGCCTGTTCCTTTGCCTGCTGGTAAGTTTCAATCACCGCATTATTAACCTTCTCACGGAACTCCTTTGTGATCGGGAAACATACATCCCTGTACTTGTTGCCTGCCTTATAGGACGGCATCGCCACAAACATTCCGTTCTTGCCCTGCATTACGCTCACATTCCCTATTGCAAAGCTGTCATTCAGCACGATGTTGGCAAGACCGACCATGTTGCTGCCCTCACGCTCAAAAGGCGTTACCCTTACCGTGAAGTCCGGCTCGTCCGG
>CANQJW010000022.1 GCA_947624345.1 uncultured Clostridia bacterium
TTAAGGTAAAGTAAAAAAGTAAGAGCGTACGGGAAAACCTGTACGCTCTTGTCTTATATATTCAATTGTCCATTATCCATTATCAATTATCAATTGATATAAGCCTGCCGTTGCGCTAACTTTAACATTTATCAAATTTATAATAGGCAGTACTGGATGCAACGCACCGTTGCCTCGGCGGTCTTGCCTCTTGCTTCTGGTATCTGGTATCCAATAGGACTCTCCGGTATTGACTATAATATTAAATAATGATATAATTTGTGTATAGATCATATGCGTCCATTCGCAGAAACGGAGATTTTAATGAAAGATATAAAACAGATTTTCCCTATTATATTTGTTATCTTTTTAGCAGTCGGGCTATTCTTTGTCGTTAGAGCAAATGACAGTGAAACCGAAAGACTAGCAGAAAGCTCAAGATTAGCGGCAGAATCATCTATCAACATTGAGGACACAACACTTGTTACAACTAATAATAAAAATTCTGAATCCGAAGGAACAGATGTAAAGTTTTCAAACAAGGTTTTCAATATTACGCCTGAAAATGATGAAATTGACTACCCTGCAACTGCGGTTATCACCGCTAAGAGAGTTGTTGAATATTTCTTTGATAATTTAAAAAAGGATTTTAGTGTAAGTGATGAAATAAACAACTATTATAATGAAATTAACAACAAAAATACATTTTCTAAAAACACGATATTTATAGCAATTGCCCAGTTTAACAACAGCAATTCAAAGATTAAAATAAGCAGTGTTAAATACAGCGGAAGTACGATAAACATTGATATTACTGAAAAAAAAGCTAAAAAGCCTGATAAGAAAAAGTGCGAGAAAATGTTTGCTGTAAATGTGGCGGATAAAGAGTGCAACGCCAAGGCTATTCAGAAAATAAATGTAAATGTTATAAAAAAATAAAAAAACACTTGCATTTTCATTTTTTATGTGATATACTGTTAAACGCTGATGATTATTTCATAGAACTACTGTCTAAACTGAAATGATGGGCTTCTATGTAAGTCATAGATTCGATGTTTTGAGAGGAGGATTTGTAATGAAAGATGGGATTCACCCAAAGTACGAAGAAACTACTATTACCTGCGCTTGCGGTAATGTAATCAACACTCGTTCTACAAAGAAAGATATTAAAGTTGAAGTTTGTTCAAAGTGCCACCCGTTCTATACAGGTAAACAGAAGCTTATGGATACAGGCGGACGAGTTGACAGATTCAAAAAGCGTTTCAATCTTGATTAGTAGTAATCAAAGAAATTTAGGGTGGATTAACAAATCCACTCTTTTTATTTAGATATATTTATTTGGAGGGATTATTTATGAATTACACTACAATAAGAGATTTTGCTAAAGACAGCTTTATTGAAAAGAAATCTGAATTCATAGGATATATATCCCCTGTAAAAACAAATGAAGAGGCTACCTACTTTATAAATAAAATTAAATCTGAAAACCGAAAAGCCACTCACAATGTTTATGCGTATATACTTAGGGATAACAATATTACCCGATACAGCGACGACGGCGAGCCTCAGGGTACGGCCGGTATGCCTGTTCTTGATGTGCTTTTAAAAGAGGGGCTGACAGATATATGCGTTGTTGTTACAAGATACTTCGGTGGAATTCTGCTCGGCGGTGGCGGACTTGTAAGGGCATATTCGCACGCCTGTAAGTTGGCTGTTGATGCCGCCGTTAAAATGGAAATGCACGAGTGTTATGAGGTTACTCTCACCTTTGATTATTCGCTGTATGGCAAAATCGAATACTCACTTCCCGAGTTTGAGATAAAGATGCTCTCTGATAAGTTTTCAGATAATGTAACACTCAATTTGCTTGTCAAGAAAGACATATATCAAAAGCTTGAGGAAAAGCTGCTTGACATTACAAATGGGAAAATTTATATTTCAAAATCCGAGCTTAAATATGGAGATTTTGCTTAATTATTTGATTTTTATGGCAATAAATCAAGATAAAATGTAAATTATTTGTTAAGAAAATGATTGTATACAGGTTTTGACCGATTTTTAAAGTATATAATAACAACAAATGTCGGGTGGTGATACTATTCTACCAAGAGAACAAACAGAGCTTATTGAAGAACAGACTCTTTGTGAGCAGGCTTGTCTTTCAAAGAATACCAAGGGCAGACTCAAAGACATAAAAAAATGCGATTTAAGGACTGACTTTCAAAGAGATAGAGACAGAATTTTGCACTCAAACGCATTCAGACGCCTAAAGCATAAAGCGCAGGTTTTTCTCTTCCCTACCGGCGATCATTACAGAACAAGACTTACACACACTCTTGAAGTTTCCCAGATTGCCCGCACAATAGGCAGAGCATTAAGGCTTAATGAGGACTTGATAGAAGCAATTGCACTCGGACACGATTTAGGTCACACCCCATTTGGACACGAGGGTGAGCGTGTTTTAAATAAGCTTTCCCCTAACGGCTTTAAGCACTATGAACAAAGTCTCAGAGTTGTTGACTATATAGACAAGCTAAATCTTACATATGAGGTAAGAAACGGCATTCTGGCACACACTAATCAGATTGCCGATACTAAAGAGGGCTATGTTGTAAGGTTAGCTGATGTTATAGCTTATATAAACCACGATATAGATGATTCGATAAGAGCGGGCGTGCTTTCTGAGGAAGATATTCCGTCTGAGATTTCGAATGTTCTCGGTCACTCAAAATCAGAAAGGATTACAACGCTTGTCAATTCCATCGTTAAAAATGGAGCGTCCGATATTCGTATGGATGACGATATAAAAGAGGCTCACGACAAACTTCACAAATTTATGTTCCAGAGCGTTTATACAAACCCTAAATGTAAGTCGGAGGAAGTTAAGGTCAAAGACCTTTTAGGAACTCTGTTTAATTACTTCTATGATAACTTTGATAACGTGATGACCGATCAGTACAAGGAGCTCGCATATAATTTCTCAAAAGAAACAGCAGTATGCGATTATGTGTCAGGAATGACCGACAGCTATGCAATAAACACATTTGTAGATGTTTTTATCCCAAAGGGTTGGAACGGATAGAACTCACTAATTTACTATTTTCAGAATGGAGGGAATAAAGTGCCGTTACCTGTTGACTTTTTGGACAGACTCAGGGATGCTAACAGAATAGATGATATAATGTCTAACTATGTTCAGATTAAACGAGCAGGCTCGATATCAAAATGCCTTTGCCCCTTTCACTCTGAAAAAACGGCCTCTTGCACGATTTATTCTGATACTCAGAGCTTTTACTGCTTTGGCTGTGGTGCAGGTGGAGATGTAATAAACTTTATTATGAAAATAGAAAACCTCGATTATTACGAGGCTGTAAAGTTCCTTGCTGAACGCAGTGGTATTCCTCTGCCTGAAGATTCATCTCGTGGCGATGATACTGTCAGAAAAAAGCAGAGGCTTTATGAAATGAATCGAGAGGCGGCAAGATTTTTCTTTGAAAATCTTCGTTCACCGAACGGTAAGATTGGACTTAAATATCTTATTGAAAGAGGTCTAAAGCCTGAAACAATCCAGAAATACGGTCTTGGCTTTGCTGAAAACAAATGGACAAGCCTGAAAGACCATATGCTTATGAAGGGATATTATGAGAATGAGCTTGTTGATGCAAGTCTGCTCGGTCGTTCTAAAAGCGGAAGGACATACGACTTTTTCAAAAACCGAGTTATGTTCCCTTTCATTGATTTGAGAGGCAATGTTATCGCTTTCGGAGGCAGAACGCTCGACCCTGAAGGTACAATAAAATATCTTAATTCAAGAGAAACTATAGTGTTTAAAAAGAACAAAACGCTCTTCTCTCTTAACTTTGCAAAGGAATCTGCTATCAAGGAAAAGCGGCTGCTTCTCTGCGAAGGTAATATGGATGTTATTTCAATGAATCAGGCAGGGTTTGAAAACACGGTTGCAACCTGTGGAACCTCCATAACCCCCGATCACGCAAGGCTTATGTCTCAGTATTGTAAAGAGGTAGTTATCTGCTATGATTCCGATCAGGCAGGTCAAAAGGCTTCCAAAAAGGCTATTGATCTTTTAGCAGAGGTAGGCTTGCAGACAAGAATAATAAAAATGGAGGGTGCCAAAGATCCCGACGAATATATAAAGAAATTCGGTGCTACACGGTTTAAGCTTCTTATTGATAAATCAGATAATGCAGTTGAATTTGAGCTTAACAAGGCTAAAGACGGTCTTGACATTGAAAATAGCGATATTGACCGTATTGAGTACATTAAAAAATGCTATGATATATTTTCTCAGATTGAAAACGATATTGACCGAGAAGTCTTTTTAAAAAGCTTTGTGAGAAGAATGAATATATCGGAAGAAACCGCCTTTAGAGAGGTTGAAAGCCGGATAAAAAAGCGACAGAGTTTTGACAAAAGAAATCGGTGGCGTCAACTTTATCATAATACTGCTTCCCCAGAAAAGAATGCAACTCCTGTGGCGTCAGCTTTCAACAAACAGGTTAAATGTGAAGAGGGTATTTTGTATTATCTTTATCAAAATCCCGATCAGGCGGACTATATAAGTAGTATCCTGCCGTCGGATAGCTTTGTAACTGATGTCAACAAACGCATTTATTCCAGCCTTCTTTTTAAGATAAAAAACGACCTTGATTTTTCTGTTTCGTCATTCAATGGCGAATTTTCTCCCGATGAGATGGGAAATGTGGCAAATGTTATCGGAAGAAGTCGGGAAATTCCTGTTGACAAACAAGTATTAACTGATTATATAAACGTGCTAAATTCGCATAATAATATAAATCAGCAATCTGCTGATAATATGTCTGACGATGAACTGCTTAAATTCACCGAGCATCTTAGAAACCAAAAATCATAGTTTTTTAAAACAAGGAAAATTCCCCTTTCAATAATTCTTATGAACGGAGATTTGTATATGTCAATGGATAAAAGATTTATTTTAGATAACCTTATGGAAAAAGGTAAAAACTCAGGAAGGCTATCAACTAAGGATATCACTGATGCTTTGGAAAAGCTCGATTTTGATGTTGAACAGATGGACGCGTTTTATGATAATTGTGCGTCTCTTAACATTGAAATCATCGACGATATAGCTTCGGATGAAACGCTTGATATAACAGCATCCAATGATGAAAGCTCTGAAGATACTGTTGATATTTCGCTTTCGACAGAGGGAATTGCAATTGATGACCCTGTCAAAATCTATCTTAAAGAAATAGGCAGAGTTCCCCTGCTCACCGCAGAAGATGAAATACAGCTTGCTGAACAAATGGGAAACTCTGATGAGAAAAAAGCTACTGAGGCGAGAAAAAAGCTCGCTGAAGCTAATCTGCGTCTGGTTGTGTCTATTGCAAAGAGATATGTAGGGCGAGGTATGAGCTTTTTGGACCTTATCCAGGAGGGAAACTTAGGGCTTATCAAAGCCGTTGAAAAGTTTGATTATACAAAGGGATTTAAATTTTCAACCTATGCAACCTGGTGGATAAGACAGTCTATAACTAGAGCTATTGCCGATCAGGCAAGAACAATAAGAATCCCTGTTCATATGGTTGAAACAATTACCAAAGTCAAAAAGGTATCGTCTCAGCTGCTTCATAAAAACGGTCACGATCCAAGTGCTGATGAAATAGCGGCAGAGCTTAATATGCCTGTTGCAAGAGTAAGAGATATTATGAGAATTGCTCAGGATCCTGTTTCGCTTGAAACGCCTATTGGCGAAGAAGAAGATTCCCACTTAGGCGATTTCATACCAGATGATGATGCCCCTGCTCCTGCTGAGGCTGCATCAAGAACTCTTTTGAAAGAACAGCTTGATCAGGTGCTCTCTACTCTTACCGACCGAGAGGAAAAGGTTTTAAGACTGAGATTTGGTCTGGTTGACGGCCGTTCAAGAACCTTGGAAGAGGTAGGTCAGAGATTTAATGTTACCCGTGAGCGTATCAGGCAAATAGAGGCAAAAGCACTCAGGAAACTTCGTCACCCGAACAGAAGTAATAAGGTTAAGGATTATCTGGATTAAAACCCAAGCTGCGGGCTTTTTAACTACATAACCCTTAAATTTATTGAATTAGAAAGACTCAGATCTATGAAAAAGAACTCAAAAAACTCAAACAGCGTTCGTGATAAATATTATGAGCCCGATTATTACGATCCCTATCACAGTTATGACGATGACGAGGTCAGTACAATTAAGAGTAAAAGACGCAAGAGGATTGTCCTTTGGCTTATTACATTAGGTATAATAGCTATTCTGGCTGATCTCAGCATACTTCTCTATACGGGGAAGATATGGTTTAACTCGCCTACTCGTAAGGAATATCCCGTTCAGGGAATAACTCTGTCATCACTTCAGGGTGATATAAACTTCAACGCTCTTGAGATTGAAAATATATCCTTTGCATATTTAAAAGCGACTGAAGGCAAAAGCCTTAAGGATTTGAAGTTCGCAGCCTCGTGGGAAAGCTCAAAGGACAGCACAGTTAAGACAAGTGCTTATCACAAGTTTTCCTTCTTTGATAATGGGAAGGATCAGGCAGAAAACTTCATCAAAACAGTCGGAAATATCCCAAAGGACGGTTACAGACTATTACCTGCAGTCGAGGTGACAAAAAGTGGAGCGGCCTTAGCATATTTGCCGAATAAAGAGACGATCGTGAGCGAGCTTTTGGAATACTGTGACACTATCAAAGATGAATATGGTGTTTATCCGATTATCATAACTGGAGATAAGTTCTATAAGAAATATTTGAAGAATGATTTTTCTGGGTACAAGCTTTGGATAATAGACTTGTTTTCAAAGCCAAACTCCATTAACTGGAGCCTTTGGAATTATAGCCCAAGAGGAAAGCTAAATGGCACCTCAAACACAAAAAACTATATAAGCTTAAGTGTCTTTAATGGCACAAGGGCGGATTTTACAGAATTCCAATACAAATAATAAAGATTTAAGCCTCTCGGATTATTTTCGAGAGGCTTTATTATATACAAAAATATAGATTTGTCTTATAAGGCATTATGAATGTTCTAAAGACAAAAAACAAGTAATAAAATAAAAGAGACAGCTAATACTGTCTCTCTCGGATAAAACGGTAATTATTTTGCCAATTCTTTTGCACAATCTGCACACACGAATTTACCCTTGAACTCAGTAACTCCTTCTTTTCCGCCGCAGAATGTACATGATCTTTGGAACTTCTTAAGGATTATCTTATCACCGTCAACATAAATTTCGAGCGAATCCTTAGGCCCAATTTCATAGGTTCTTCTCAGCTCAATTGGAATTACGATTCTTCCCAATTCGTCAAGTGGCCTTACAATCCCTGTTGATTTCATTTGTTCTTCCTCCTAAAAAATCATTAAATAAAAATAATAAAAGCTAACAACACACAAATTTAAACAATTTATATTTTTATTTTACCACATTACGATTTTTTGTCAAGCAAATAATGAAAAATAATATCAACTATTAACGAGGAGTACATCTTATGTCTACAATTGTGTTAATTATTACTATAATATCCATATTTTTAGGCTTTTATAATAATAATATGTATAATATAACAAATTCTGTTATGGATAATGTTGATAAAGCTATACAGTTTATTCTAGTTATCAGCGGTACAATGGCACTCTGGGGTGGACTGATGAACATCGTCAAAGCATCAAAGCTTGATGAAAAAATCTCATCTCTTCTCAAGCCAATATTAAGACTGATATTTTCAAAGCTTAGTACCACGAGTGAGGCTTATAAAGCTATAACCTTGAATGTCACTGCTAATCTTCTCGGTCTTGGCAACGCAGCAACCCCACTTGGCATTGATGCTATGAAAAAGCTGAAACAAGAGGAAAACATCAAGGACTATCCATCTAAGAATATGGCCCTGTTCACCCTTCTCAATACCGCATCAATACAGCTTATCCCCTCAACGGTTGCCGCGATCCGCTATTCCCACGGTTCTAGAAGTCCAATGGATATTCTTCCTGCTGTGTTGATTTCATCATTTGTAACCCTCTTACTAGCTGTTGTTTTGCTCAAAACAACCTGGAGTAAAACAAATGGGTGAAATCATCTCAAACTATAAATTCTCGGATTATATAATCCCGCTGATAATCGCCTTTATACTGTTCTATGGTCACATCAAGAAAGTGAACATTATAGATAGCTTTATAAAGGGTGCAATAGACAATCTGAAAACAGCAGTCCAGATATTCCCGTCAATTCTTCTACTGATGGTGTCTATCGGAATGTTCAGTGCATCTGGCGGCATAGACCTTATAACCAAGCTGTTATCGCCTGTGACTACATTTCTCGGCTTTCCAAAGGAATGTATCCCTCTTGCGATAATCCGCCCGTTATCGGGTAGCGGTGCTATGAGTATGTTTGACGCCATTTTATCAGACAACTCACCCGACTCTTACGCAGGACGTGTAGCCAGCGTTTTAATGGGCTCAACAGAAACAACCTTCTATACCCTGTCTATATACTACGCCGCCTGCAAAGTCAAACCGACAAAAAGAATAATACTTTACTGTTTGTTTGCAGATTTAGTTGGATTTATTATGAGTTCTCTTGTTGTTGGTATTATATACCATTAAACCAAATAATTCAAGAATTTTTTACTCATTAGATAAAATTTACATAAATTTTACAAACACAAAAAGGAGAGTTCATTTGAAAAAGCAAGGTTTCTTGATGGGGTCGTTTATACTCGGAACGACTATGCTGATAACTAAGGCTTTAGGAATGATATATAAAATTCCGCTGACTAATATTCTAGGCGGAACTGGTATGGGATATTATTCATCTGCCTTTACTATTTTCATGCCTCTGTTTGCTATTGCCGCTAGTGGAATACCGTCTGCTATGTCTATGATTGTCGCTGAGAACTATGCCTTTGAACGGTATAAAAACATAAGGCGGATTAGACGAGTTTCTCTTATCGGATTTTCTTTTATTTCTCTGCTGGCAACGCTGTTTATGATTTTACTGTCCTACCCTATTTCTAAATACATATCCGGCGACAGCAAGTCATACTTGTGCGTTATTGCCCTTGCTCCTAGTATTCTTGCAGGAAGCATTATGTCGGTTTACAGGGGCTATTATGAGGGGCTTAGGAATATGCTTCCCACTGCAATCTCCGAGATAATTGAATCAATACTGAGAGTTGTCTTTGGGCTGGGCGGAGCATATCTTGCAATTTATATTGCAAACAGAGGTTATGCAAGAAACGGCTCAGTTTTCGGTCAGATGGTGAGCAACTCTGAAGATATTCTGAAAACCGCCACGCCGTATATCTCTGCTTTCTCTCTTTTCGGGGTTACCCTTTCAACAATTATTGCGGCGATATACTGTGCTATTCGATCAAGAATCTCTGGCGACGGAATCACAAAGCAGATGATAGCAAGCGACATTGTTACAGACAGAATGAGAACTATATTCAAATCGGTGTTTCTACTTGCCTTTCCAATTGCTATAAGCTCTGTGATAACAACGGTGATCTCGATGATTGACCTTGCTACCATTCCTCCGATAATTAAAAGTCTTTATGAAAAAAACAGAGATATAGGCTTGTTTAAACTGATTGGCGATCAGATTGACGCAAAGGATATTCCGAACTTCGTATACGGCTCGTTTGTAGGTCTTGCACTGACGATATTCGGACTTGTTCCATCGCTGACCAGCATATTCGGAAAAAGTTCATTTGCAAATGTCGCTGCTAACTATTCAAAGCGGAATATGGCATCTCTGGAAAAAAGTGCAAATGCGGCACTCTTCTCAACAAACTTTATTGCAATACCCTGTGCTCTGGGACTAATAATCTTAAGTGAGCCTGCATTAACTCTCTTTTTCAGAACAAGGCCGCTTGAGGTTTCAATTTCAACCCAACCGCTTATGTATCTTTGTGTTGGAATGATATTTATTTCAATAACGGTAACTACATTTGCGCTTCTTCAGGCAGTTGGTAATGTCAAAGCACCACTGAAAATTCTTATTGTAGGATTAGTTATAAAGCTGGTCTTGAACATATTACTTATGAACATTGGTTATCTAAACATAAACGGTGCTGCGATATCAACAAGCATAAGCTATATGTTTATTGGAACTCGTGCAGTACACTCCTTTGTAAAATATACCGGAGTGAAAATTGATATAATTACAACGACGCTAAAGCCGCTGTTTGCCGGAATTTTGTCAACTATTGTAATATTGTTCAGTTTCATTTTAGTGAATGAGCGACAAAATCAGACTATTTCTTTGATTTTCTCCGTAGCTTTTGGTAGCATTATGTACATTTTATTTATGTGTTTATTGTCTGTTTTTAACAAAAATACGATAAAAAGCCTTTTTTCTAATACAAATGTTTAAAAAGCCCTTGAAATTAGGTTTAATTTGGAGTATTATTATTAAGGAAATTTATCTCGCAGTGCTGTAAAGCTACTGGCAGATAACGCTGTGAAGCGGTAAAAATCTAATCCTTTTGGAGTTGTTTTAGGAATGGTCGATTTCAATTTTAAAGACAGATATGACATTGATGATTTGATTGAAATCGTAAGACTTCTAAGAAGTGAAAACGGCTGTCCCTGGGATAAAGAACAAACCCATAAATCTATCCGTATGGATTTTCTTGAAGAGGTTTATGAGGTTCTTGAAGCCATAGATTTTGACAGTGAGGAAATGCTGAAAGAAGAGCTTGGCGATGTTCTTTTACAGGTTGTTTTCCATTCTCAGATAGAGACCGAAAATAACTCATTTAATTTTTCAGATGTAACAGATGATATTTGTAAAAAGTTGATTGTCCGACACCCACATGTTTTCGGTGAGGTATCTGTTGATAACTCAGAAGATGTTCTGAAAAACTGGGATAGTATAAAGAAAAAGACAAAGGGGCAAGAGACATTCACTGATACTCTGAAAAGCGTTCCGCGTGTATTCCCCTCCCTTTTAAGGGCGAGTAAGCTAGGAAAAAGAGCCTCAAGAGCGAATCTTGATTTTATTGAAGCTGACAGCGCGTTCAAGTCGCTTGAGGACGAGGTAGAGGAATTATCTGTGGCTATTAAATCAGGCAATAATGAACATATTTCCGAGGAAATCGGAGATGTTCTTTTCTCAACGGTCAATGTCGCAAGAAAGCTTAACCTTAACGCTGAAGAGCTTTTGACTCAGGCGAATGAAAAGTTTATTTCACGCTTTGAAAAGGTCGAGCAGATGGCACTAGTGAGCGGCGAGAATATGCAGGATTTATCACAGGACAAGCTGAACGAATATTGGAACAAGGCAAAGGCAGACAAAGATTTAGGCTAAAAGAAATTTAAATTTCTTAGCAAAAGCTTAACCGAAATTCATTAAACTCGGTAAGCAATAAAAAATAATTTTGGCAACAAGCCAACAATTTGGGAGGATAATCAAAATGACAAAGACTGAATTAGTAACCCTTATCGCTGATAAAGGAGATTACTCAAAGAAAGATGCTGAAAAGGCATTGGCAACAGTTATCGACGCTATCACAACATCACTCACAAAGGGTGAAAAGATTTCTCTTGTAGGTTTCGGTACTTTTGAGGTTCGTGACAGAGCTGCTAAGACCGCTATCAATCCTATGACAAAGGAAAAAATCAACGTTCCTGCAAAGAAGGTTCCTGCTTTCAAGGCTGGAAAGGCTCTTAAGGACGCAGTTGCTAAGTAGTTAGATAAATATTGCCTGTCAGTCTTCTGGCAGGCTTTAGTTTTTTTAATTCAAACGCAAAAGCATAATAAGAAACGGTGATATAAATGAGACTCGATAAATATCTTAAAATAACAAGAATTATTAAAAGGCGTACCGTTGCTAATGAAGCCTGTGACGCAGGTAAGGTATCGGTGAATGATAAAGTTGCCCGTGCATCATATGACGTGAAAATCGGTGATATAATTGAAATAAATATGGGGCAAAAGCCTCTTAAGATAAAGGTAATAAGCATAAGCGATTTTGTCAAAAAGGACGAGGCCGCTGATTATTATCAGGTGATTGAATAACAGAAATAGTTAAATAAAGTATTTAAGCCTGCCGAGATTAAGTTCCCGACAGGCTTTATTATTTTATGTTATACAGTGTCTTTAGAACTCGATATCATCAACGTCAACTTCCAGATCCTTAATGTCAATCTGGGACATAAATTCATCATAATTCTCTTCGCCAATATCTTCCTTCAGTTTATCATAATCGAAATCACCATTTTCATCATAATAATCCTCCAGCATTATTGCGCCTTCATCAGCATCTTCATCTGAATAAGTATCCTGATTCTCTTCTCCCAACAAAAGTCCTGATATCGACGCAAAAAGATCATCGCCAAGAGCCTCCTGAACATTTAAAAGAAGCTTGTTGATTTTCATAGATGACTGATATTTATCAATTTCATCTAATGTATATATTGTTCCGCTCGGAGTAGTTATATCTGATGCGTCTGTAATTTCCGTTATCAAGGCGATTTTTGCATATTCAACATCATCAACTGAAAAGTTAATCTCAGTGTTTTGCTTAGCTGTTTCTGCCTTTTCTGATAACTGAAGCTTAAGTTTACTCTCGCCAAATGAAGCTATGATCTCAGCATCTCCGCTTGATAATCCGTTTTCCTTGTCAACAATTTTCATATCATCAATCTTCATTGCAAGAGACATATTATCAGTTTCATCAGTTTCTTTAACATCAAGAGAAAAGTCCATATCAAGCTTTCCATTGTCATTTGTTGCAACTAAAGATGAATTGATCCCCTCAATTTCAGCACTGATAGCATAAGCATCTTTTCTGTCAATGCCTACAATTGTAGCTGCATCGCTCCTGATTCCGACAATGTTCTTGCCGTCAAAAACAAGGCATACATCCTGACTCTTAGTGCTCTCCCCTATTTCGTCAAGGATTGAATTTTCAGCCTCGTCTATAATTGATGAGTAGTTATCCTCTGTTATGTCAAGCATTGAGCCTAAAACGCTTACAGCTAAATTCTTGACTTTTTCATCATCTTTCAGCTTATCAAAAACAGACTCAACTATGCTTTTAGCATTGTCAGCAGTTATTGAAAAAGTTTTAGCCTTGTAGCTATACTCGGCCTCGCCGATTGTGCCGGCAAAATCATCCTCTGCTGAATCGTCAGGCAGATTGTCTGAAATAACCTTTATATAATCATTAAGGATATCCTCGTATTCATCAACCTTAAGCTCAGTCAGCTTTTTGAGAGCTGTTGCTGGCAAAAGCTCTGAGACAGCACCCAGATCGCCCATTTCATCAGATACAGCTTCGTCTATAAACGCTTTAATATCCTCAATAGAGGCACTTAAATAAGCATCGGATAGCTCAGGAACCTTTATGTATATCGTCTCTGATTCGCTGTCATACACTCCGTTTATTGATGCAAGATTAGTTCCGTCATATGCAATAGAAATATCAGTTCCGGCATCAGTGCCCTTAAGCTTTGTTTCTGAAGTCAGCGACAATGGCTTGACATCTGTTCCTATGGTATCAGTAATACCCTCACCAAACTCTATTGTTGCCTCAGTCTTTGATGCGGTATTCGCTTTGCCTGCAAATACCCCTGAGAAAGAATCTGAATTTATCATCGTGTCAAATACATCTATAAGCATTTCCTTTGCAGACAGTGATTCAGTTTTCTTTTTATTATCCTTGTCTCCACAAGCTGTGAAAACAGCAATAGACATTGCTCCTGCTAAAACAACAGAAAATGTCCTTTTAAGCATAGTCTTAATGTTCATAAAATGACCTCCTGATTTGCTTAAATTTTATTAAATTATATCAAAAAGACGGCATCTTGTCAATAGAAATTGTATGCAAGCAATTGGGTAATTAGAGCAAGTTAAGAAATAATTTTACATTAGGGATAGTTTTAAAAAAGAGTGTCTATTGAAAAATTTTCATCAATTTATTTCATTCATCCATACTCGCATCTGATTTTCTCCCCTGTTCCCCCAAGTGTAATAAGGCACAGCAACTGCCGTACAAGACTTATTCTCAAGTGGTGTGTCCGAGTATAGATCATCAATTTGTTTTGTACGAACAGCTTCAACTATTAGCTTAACTGCTCCGTTTAAAGTATTATCATTTTCATTTGATACCGTAACCTTTCCATTCCTTTTCAGAGATATTGACAACACATCTCCGTTATTGTCAACCCCCTCAAAGCAATACACCAAAGGACCTCTGCGTAAAGCAACCTTACCTGTAAGTTCAGGAACCTTTGTTGAAGCATATACAAACCTCGGCGTATCGTCAAGCGACAACTCTATAATATCTCCGTCACAAGCATCAAGATATATATAACCTTTTACAGGCTCTTTTGTAATATTCTTTCCGTTTACTTTTAGAGTAAGCGTTTTGCTCCAATGAGGAATTCGTATTGCAAGTCTGCCGCCCTTTTCAATTTCATATGTGATATTGAAATCATATGGATATGAAGTCCTGCATTTTATCTTCATACCATTTTGGAATGATACCTCTCCTGCAGCGAACATATGACAAAAAGCTGTGTCGCTGTTCTCTCCGTAGGCATACATAGCAATTGATGAAATAAGCCTTGATACATTCAGCGGGCAGCATGCACAGGCATACCATTTCGGACGCAAGGTCAAGGTATGGTGATGTGTAGGTGAAATTCCTGAAATTCCGGGAACAATTTCAAGCGGGTTTACATAGAAAAAGCGTTTTCCGTCAAGCTGTATTCCTGCTAGAACTGTATTATAAAAAGCCTGTTCCATTACATCAGCGTATTCACTGTTAATATCATTTTCAAGCATTCTTGAAGCAAAAAACATAAGACCAATTGATGCACAAGTTTCAGCATAGGCAGTGTCATTTGGAAGATCATAATCAACGCTGAATGCCTCACCGTGTACTGTTGAGCCGATCCCGCCTGTTATATACATTTGTCTCTGTGTTATACTTTCCCATAATCTCACGCAAGCTGAAAACAGCTCTTTATCCCCTGTTGATGACGCAAGATCCGCCATACCTGTATATAAATAAACCGCACGCACTGCGTGACCAACTGCATCACTCATCTTTCTGACAGGCATACCGCTTTGCTGATAATTATTATCCTCGGCATTGTTGCCCCATACTGTCCAGTTGCGCTTTTCCCTTTCCTTTTTATAATAATCAGAATCTACACCCCTGATATTGATAAAATGCTCTGCGAGTTCAAGGCAATGCTTATTTCCGGTAGCACTGTAAAGCTTAAGCAGTGCAAGCTCAACCTCAGGATGTCCTGGATATCCCTTATGACCGTTTGTTATAAAGACATCATATATATGTTCAGCATTTTTCAGCATAACATTAAGAAGCTTATCCTTTCCCGTAGCTTCATAATATGCGCAAGCCGCCTCCATCATATGACCACTACAATACAACTCGTGACCTTCTAAAAGATTTGTCCAGCGTTTATCCTTATCCTTAATAGTGTAATATGTATTGAGGTAACCGTCGCTATCCTGTGCATTTGCAATAATATCAATAAGCTCATCGGCAGTTGCTTCAAGCTCTTTATCAGGACAGTTTGATAACGAGTATGCAACAGCTTCAATCCATTTTGCGGCATCACTATCCTGAAAAACCATTCCATAAAATCCATCGTGGTCTGTGTCTCCCTTAAGGGTTTTACCTGCGTTAATGAAGTTCTGCACTACATGGCTTTTTTCAGTGTCAGGAGCTTTATCATTCAACACGCTGTACTGGTATGGAATTACTGTTTTGCTGATTAAACTTTGATACTTTTCAATAAATCCCTCTGCCTTAAATGCCCTGACAGAAAGCTGGCATTGTTTTTTCAAATTCACTCACCCCTATTACTTTATAGGCAAAATACTTATTATTAAGATAGCATATTTGGATCATAAAAGCAAGCAAAGCGTTCAGGATTTTATTTTTCCTGAACGCTCTATCTTTTATATCGTCTTTGCTATGTAAACTCCGCTTGCCTCTGGCAGCTAGAGTCTATATTTCTCACTGATGCTGATTCTCGCCAATGCTCTTTTCAGCTTGATTTCTGCTCTCTCAAATTCATCTGCCCTTGATTTGTTTGAGAGTATATCCTCAGCTTTCTGTTTAGCTCTTTCGGCTCTCTCCAGGTCAATCTCGTCCGCCCACTCAGCAGTGCTGACCAAAACGGTTACACCTTTGTCAGACACCTTCAAAATTCCCTCAGAGAGTGCCGCTTCTCGTTCGCCACTTGCATCTTTCACTCTCAAAGGACCAGCAACAATATTGCAAACATACCGAATGTGATTTGCAAGTATGCCTATGTCTCCCTCGGTTGTTCTTATAGTAATCTGCTCTGCTTCACCGTCAAAAAAGGTCTTTTCCGGTGTGACAATTTTAAGTTTATATGATTTCATTTATATCACCATTTATGAGTGTATTATTTCTGGCATATTTTTTTAGAAAAAGCCCTCTCCTGCTGGTCTTTACCTCTTTAAAACAGTCAACTGGAATATTTTCAAATTCACCCTTTTCGGAACGCACTCCGTAAAAGGATTTGACCGACGGCTTGTAGGCAACAGAGCTCCGCCCTTGACCGCAAGCATTTTGAAAAAGGCTTGTGCCAAGAAAACTTTTAATGCTTAGTCTTTAGAAATAGCCTTCTGCACAACATCATCAATCGTTCCTGCAAACAAGAATGCAGATTCAGGAATATCGTCATGCTTACCTTCGATAATCTCCTTAAATCCTCGTATAGTTTCCTTAATAGGAACATACTTGCCTTTCATTCCGGTAAACTGCTCAGCAACCGAGAACGGCTGTGAAAGGAATCTCTCAACCTTTCTTGCACGGTTTACAATCAGCTTATCATCGTCGGATAACTCGTCCATACCCATAATGGCAATGATGTCCTGAAGCTCTTTATATTTCTGAAGAATTGACTGCACCTCTCTTGCAACCTCGTAATGCTCTTTTCCAACTATCTCAGGTGATAGAATTCTAGAGTTAGATTCCAATGGATCAACAGCAGGATAAATACCGAGCGATGCAATATTTCTCGAAAGTACAGTAGTTGCATCCAAATGAGCAAATGTTGTTGCAGGAGCAGGGTCTGTTAAATCATCAGCAGGAACATAAACCGCCTGAACCGAGGTTATAGAACCCTTGCTTGTTGAGGTAATCCTCTCCTGCAATGCACCCATTTCGGTTGCAAGCGTCGGTTGATAACCAACAGCTGACGGCATTCTTCCAAGAAGCGCCGAAACCTCTGAGCCTGCCTGTGTGAATCTGAAAATGTTATCTATAAATAGAAGTACATCCTGTCCCTCGACATCTCTAAAATATTCCGCCATTGTAAGACCGGAAAGTCCAACTCTCATTCTTGCTCCTGGAGGCTCGTTCATCTGACCGTAAACCAAAACGGTCTTGTCCAGAACGCCCGAATCCTTCATTTCGTGATAAAGGTCGTTACCCTCACGGGTTCTCTCGCCAACTCCTGTGAAAACAGAAATACCTCCGTGCTGATTGGCTACGTTATTGATAAGCTCCTGAATCAAAACAGTCTTTCCAACTCCTGCTCCGCCAAAAAGACCGATTTTTCCACCCTTTAAATAAGGTGCAATTAGGTCAATAACCTTAATACCCGTTTCAAGAACTTCGTTTGACGCTGCCTGCTCCTCATAGGTAGGAGGATTTCTGTGAATCTCCCATCTTTCTTCGGTTTCGGGTGCAGGCTTGTTGTCAACAGGCTCGCCAAGCAGGTTGAACATTCTCGAAAGGGTTTCCTTTCCAACAGGAACAGAAATTGTCTTTCCTGTGTTTACGGCACTCATACCTCTTACCAGTCCATCTGTTGAACTCATAGCAATACATCTTACAATATCGTCACCTATATGCTGAGCGACCTCAACAACAACCTTAATTCCGTTATTATCAATTTCAATAGCGTGCAGAAGATTTGGAAGGTTATCTTTAGCAAACTGGATATCGACAACCGCACCGACTATCTGCACTATCTTTCCGACATTTTTATCACTCACTAGTCCTGCCACCTTTCTAATTATTACCCATTTGTCCTGCGACAATCTCGTTTAACTCCTGAGTAATCTGAGCTTGCCTTGCTCTGTTATATAAAAGAGATAAGCTTTCAATCATTTCATTTGCATTATCGCTGGCCGATTCCATAGCTGTCCGCCTTGCGGCCTGCTCAGCGGCATAGGAATCAGTAATTGAACAGAATAATAGTCCTGAGATATATCTAGGTATAAGCCCGTCGAAAACCTCTTCTGCCGACGGCTCATATAATGTCAACGCAGTCTTTTTAGACTTATCCGTATCAGCTTGCTCTTTGTCCTTTAAATCTTTGCTTTCAATCGGCAGAACCGTTAAGCTAACAGCATTCTGCGTAAGCGTCGAAACAAAGGTTGTGTAAACAAGCTCAACCTTATCATATATACCTTTTCTGAAACCCGATATAATACTATCACTTAGCCTGAGGGCCTTGCTCATAGTGAGATTATCGCTTATCTGATACTCTTTATTATAGATTTCATATTTTCTCTTTTCAAAATACTCAACAGCCTTTTTACCGATTGGAAAAACTATGACTGTTCTGCCGTCTTTCTCAAGCGATTTTATCTTCTCCTCAGCAAGCTTGAGCACATTGTGATTAAAGCCTCCCGCAAGACCTCTATCGCCCGCAAGAACTACTACCAGAACAGTTTTCAGAAATTCTTTCTTCGTGTATATCGACTTAAAGCCCCTGTCCTGCTGGATCTCACACATTGTCTCATAAAGCGTACTAAAATAAGGCTGTGAAGCAACCGCTTTTTCTTTTGCTCCTCTCAGCTTTGAGGTAGCAACAAGCTCCATAGCTTTTGTAATCAGCATGGTGCTCTCAACACTTTTTATTCTACGCTTGACATCTTTTATATTAGCCGTTGCCACATAATCACCTGCACTTTAAATAAACTTTATTTCTGTGATACCTTAAAGTCCTCAACAAACTTTGTCAAAACCGCTTTCAGCTTTTCCTCTGTTTCCTTTGATAAATCCTTTGTTTTGGAAATATCGCTTATAATATCAGAACCCTGAGAATCCATATACTGATAAAGCTCTGCTTCAAATTCCTTTATTTTTTCAACAGGAATATCCTTCAGATAGTCGTTTACCACTGCATAAATAATTACAACCTGATTTTCAACCTTGATAGGTGTACTCTTATCCTGCTTCAAGACTTCAACAATTCTCTCACCCTGATCAAGTCTGCGTTTTGTATCCTTATCAAGATCCGAACCAAACTGCGAGAAGGATTGAAGCTCTCTATATTGTGAATATAAAAGCTTTAGCGAACCTGCAACCTTTTTCATTGCCTTTATCTGAGCCGATCCTCCAACTCTGGATACCGAAATACCAGGGTTTACGGCAGGTCTTACACCCGAATGAAAAAGCTCGCTTTCCAAAAAAATCTGTCCGTCTGTTATTGAAATAACATTGGTAGGAATATATGCCGAAACGTCTCCTGCTTGTGTTTCTATAATAGGAAGCGCCGTCAAAGAACCTCCACCGTAGTCCTCGTTAAGGTTACAAGCACGCTCAAGAAGTCTTGAGTGAAGATAGAATACATCTCCCGGATAAGCCTCACGGCCTGTTGGTCTTTGAAGAAGCAAGGACATCGTTCTATATGCAACAGCGTGCTTTGAAAGGTCGTCATATACGCAGAGAACATCTTTTCCCTGAAGCATAAAATGCTCACCTATTGAGCATCCCGAATACGGCGCTATATATTGAAGCGGTGCAAGCTCGGACGCCGACGCACTTACAACAACCGTATAATCCATAGCCCCTGCCTTGGTAAGAGTATTTACAACATCTGCAACAGTTGAGCTTTTCTGTCCAATAGCAACATAAATACAGATTACATCCTTGCCGGCCTGATTGATGATTGTATCAAGAGCAATGGTAGTCTTTCCTGTTTGCCTGTCGCCTATGATAAGCTCACGCTGTCCCCTGCCTATAGGAATCATTGAGTCTATCGACTTGATACCTGTCTGGAGCGGTCTGTCAACAGACTTTCTTGTAATAATACCAAATGCAGGACACTCAACAGGTCTTGTCTCTTTGGTGAGAATTGCACCCTTTCCGTCAATTGGCTCACCAAGGGCGTTTACTACCCTTCCGATAAGCTCATCTCCGACTGGTACGGATACAATCTTTCCTGTTCTCTTTACAAGCGTACCCTCTTTTATATTCTCTTCATCACCGAGCAAAACTGCTCCGACAAAGTCCTGCTCTAGATTAAGAGCCATTCCGAAAACATCGTTTCCGAAATCAAGCAGCTCGCCAGACATACAGTTGTCAAGACCGTGTATCTTAGAAATTCCATCGCCAACTGTTATAACAGTACCTACATCAGCATACTGAATTTCACTCTGATAGTTCTTTATTTGTTCTTTGATTATACTTGTGATCTCATCAGGACGTAACTTCATAATCAAATACCATACCTTTCATCAAAACCTGCTCTACTGTAATGTGTGTACAGTACAGCCGTCTCTGTTTTTGTACAAAAAACAGTAAAAGTAAAATTTATATTTCCAAAACTCTATGCTATAACAGAATTTATTCTGGCACGCAGTTCATCAAGCCTGTGTTTAATACTTCCCTGAATCTGAGTGTTGTTATATTCAAGCACAATTCCGCCGATTATTGACTTATCAATCCGCTCACTTAAAACTATCGTCTTTTGTGAAACATTCTCAAGCTTTTTCACAAGCTTTTCTCTCAGCGCGTCAGACATCGGTACTGTAGTTATTGCAGTTACCTCTAAAATATTATTTTCTTCATTGTATAAAGCGTTAAAGCTCTCAATTATTTTATGAAGATATTTTATTCTCTTTTTATCTGAAACAACGCATAGAAAGTCAAAAGAAGTCTTTGAAAGCTCATTTTCAAACACATTCTTTAAAACATTTTTCTTATCAACAAGCTCAACTGTCGGTGCATTTAAAAATCTTATAAGCTCACTATTTTTTTCAATGACCTCACTGAGCCAGGATAATTCTGAATGTACCTCGTCGAGGTTTTTCCTCTCTTTACATAACTCAAACAAGGCTTCAGCATAATTAGCTTCTAATGAACCCTTCATTACAGTTCACCTACATTTTCAATAAACTCTTCTATAAGCTTTTCGTTATCACTGGTATTAAGCTGCTTTTCTACAACCTTACCCGCAACATCAAATACCATTCCTGTGATCTCGTCCTTGATTTCATTAACGGCAATTTTCTTTTCCTTTTCAATCTCGCTGTGTGCATTAGCTACAATATGCTTTGCTTCCGCCTTTGCCTCAGTGATAATTTCATCAGAACGTGTATTTGCCCTCTTAGTGGCAATATCAATTATCTTTGCCGATTCATCCTTTGCTCCCGAAAGCTTCTTCGTATACTCAGCTTTATATTCTTCTGCCACTCTGTTAGCCTCATCGGCATCGTCATATGTCTTTTGAACCTCAGCTTTTCTCTTATCCAAAATCGCATTGACAGGCTTGAAGAAAAAGTGCTTTAATACCAAAAACATAATCAATGTATTGAGTAATGTAGGGATAATAGTTCCCAAATCAATTGAGAAAAAATCAGTTACTCTTGCGTAAATCATTTTTGACTTGCCCCATGTGGGACAATCCTCCTCTCAATATTTATAATTATGCTTTTTCTTATAGCTTGCCGATAAATGGATTTGCAAACATAAGAAGCAAAGCAACTACGAATGCGTAAATACCTGTCGACTCAGAAATTGCACAACCTATAAACATTGTTCTTGTACAGTCGCCAGAAGCCTCCGGTTGTCTTGCCATTGCCTCTATAGCCTTTCCTACTGCAAAACCTTCACCGATACCAGGTCCGATACCTGCTATCATTGCCAATCCTGCTCCTAGTGCGGAACATCCCATAACTATTGCTCTTGCAATTAACTCCATAATAATATCCTCCAATAAAAATTATTTTTTATCAAAACAAATGACAAGCAATACGCCTATCAATTGATTCTCGACTTAAATAACAAGCACAAAGCCTTAATTACTAAACAAAATTTCCTAATCTGCGGCACCTGACACATTTACCATTGTAAGCGTTGCAAATATATAAGCCTGAATACAGCCTACAAACAAATCAAAATATATTGATAAAATTCCAGGGATTCCAATAGCCGCCACGTTGATGGTAAACCCTCCGATACTGAAGCTTAAATGCAGAAGATTAGACAAGCTTCCCAAAGCCATATAAAGAATTCCCGTAATAACCATTCCTCCTGCGACATTTCCGAACAAACGGAAAGCCATTGAAACGGGAGTCGCAAACTCACTGATTATATTTATAGGAGTTATAACCGCAACAGGCTCTGCAAAAGTTTTGAAAAAGCCAAAAAAGCCTTTATACTTAAATCTTGTGTAGACTATCATCACAAATGTGATAAGAGCCCAAGAAATCGTAACATTTACATCTGCTGTTATTGAACGCAGTCCTATTATGCTCACAAGGCTTCCAAGCGCTGCATAAACCAACAGCGTTGCAATATAAGGTGAATAGCACATAAATCTTTCGCCCATAGAGTCACGAACGCTTTTGTTTACAAATTCAACTGCATATTCTGCAATGACCTGTCTTTTTGTTTCGGGCTTTACCTTTAGGTTATGCGTAAGATATTTGCACAAGATTGCAACAACAACAATTAAAAGCCAGCCCACAACTGTGGATTCTGTTATATCAAAATTTATATAAGGAATAGTAAAGACGACCTTAGGTCCGTGAATATCCAAAGCGCCGCTAATCAACTGAGGACTCATCATTTTTAATCGCCTTCCTTTCTTTGAAATTATTAAGCGTCAACACCAGTCTTGGAAAAAGCTGTGGTATCAGTAAAGCAAAAACATTGACTACTTTTATTTTATAAGCTATTAAACTAAGCAAAACTAATATTAAATATCTTGACAAGTAGCTAAAGAACATTATCCGCTGAGCTTTCTTTTTATCATACTTTACTACGCAGAAAATTGTTTCAGCCAAAAAGAAATATGAAAAAACGACATATATAAAACCAACTAAAAATCCAATTAAAACGGAAAGTCGAAATCCCCAGAACAAAGAAACCAGAAATGCAATCAGTGTTAAAATCAGCAATCCCGGAATCATTTCACTTAACATTTTCATGAGAGGATTACCGTTTGGTTTAATCATTTTAAATGCTCCTGCCCTGTTTTCACTTGATGTTATGTCGCTAGATACATAAGCTTATCAATAAAACAAATAAACTTCGCCTGAATCGGGTAAAAAAGTGAAAAACACAGTATCGTAACAACTGCACGACACTGTGTTTTTTGTCCAGATACTTTATATTAGATTTTAGCAAATCTGATTAAATTTGTCAAGTGTTTTTACAAAAAAATTAAATTTGCGATTCTGCGTTGTAAATAGAAGCAAGAAATTAGAAGCCAGAAGCAAGAGAAAAGGGCGTCCACTATGTGAACGCCCTCAGGGTGTATATAAAGTATATTTTTAGGGGCAGCCCTCTCTTGCAGGGCATGCCCCTCTTTAAAAATAGTCCACTGGACTATTTTTTAATTCACCCTATGCGGAGCGCACTCCGTAAAACATTTCGCTGACGAGCCGTCAGCGACAGGGCTCTGCCCTTGACCCGCAAGCCTTTTGAAAAAGGCTTGACCGAAAACTTTTAGTCGATTATGCA
>CANQJW010000023.1 GCA_947624345.1 uncultured Clostridia bacterium
GCAGTAATTTTATCTGCTGATGTAGGTTTACTTGTGGGCTTATTTGTAGGCTTAGTAGGCGATGTAGGTGATGTAGGTTCTGTTTGAGGCGGAACATAGTTCGGATCCGGTTCTCCACAGTTCTTACATACACCGTTTTCATACTGATGTCCCTTTGCCGGTATTGGACTATCAAATGAATCTCCACATACCTTGCATGTATCTGTCTTTATACCTTCTTTTGTACAGGTTGGTGGAACTTTAGTTGAAGTCAGATACTGGTGTGCTGCATAATACAAATCGAAAGAAACTGTTTCATCGTCTTCAATGCACTTGAAATCGCACTTTCCGAAAGATGTACATGTATTATCGACTCTTTCTGTAACTGTATAGTTATGAACATGTCTGTCGCCCTGAGCAACCATTGCTGAATAACTGGTCAGAACTATTTCAGGTTCTGCTGCAGCATAATAAAGGTTAATTCCATTTGCTTCTGGCTGATTGCCTGAATATGCTGCGAGAACCGCCTGAGCGTCAATATATCCGGTGTATACTCCGTCTTCTTCTGTTTTTGTGCAGTCTTTAACATAAAGTAAGACAGGATCCCAACCGCTCCAGTTTACATTACTGAATGGCTTGAAAATAAATGCAATTGTATCATCAGCAACATCATCATATGAGAAAAACGTAACCTTAAGCTGTACAAGCTTTGAGAAATCTACTGAATCATTGGTGTAAGTTGAAATTAGTTTATCATCCGCTTCATTCTCGTAAGAAGAAGCCTGCTTTTCTGTTAAGATTTTTACCTCACGCAAAACTTCTGGATTAGGCACAAGCTTTTCCATAGCCTCATATATAGAATCGCTTGCTTCAAGATAAGCCTCATCATTTAATTCGGAAGTATTATACACTTCTTTTGCAGCGTTCACAACAGTTAAAAATTCCTGCCATGATTCAGGCATATATAGATTTGAGTCTAATCCTTCCGCCTCTTTAATAGCCAGTCCAAGCTTTTCCTTTGCATCATTGAAAACATCTACAATAGCGTTTACGATTTCAGGCATTTCGATCTTCATTGTAGATCTGTTTATAAGACCAAAGCTGTTATGAATTGCACCGTTATCCCAGTAAACAGGAACACAGCCGTACTGTTTTGCGAACTCACAGAAAGTTTTACAATAATATGCTCTGAATTGAGTGTTCAGTGGGTCATAAGCTGATTTGTTGATACAGCCATACTCACCGATAATTACAGGATAACCGGCTTGAACAAATTTTTTAGAAACCTTTTTTATTTGTCCTTCCATATAATCCTCATTATTATCATAGGTTACTGATTTTTTAGGATCAGCATCCTTGCCCCATTGTGAGTATATTCCGGGAGTATCATCTCCGCAGAAATCCCAAGGAGCATAGTAGTGAACAGAAATCATTATTCTTTGTTCGTCCTCAGGAATAGATGGATCTCTGTCTTCATCTGTAGGAATAACAAAGCCGTAATCGTTAGTGGTGTAATTGATATTTGTATACCAGCCGGGAACTAAAAGCCAACGCTTAGCATTGTTTCCGCCTGACTTACGGACAGTGTCAACAAAGACCTGATTGTAATTGTTAAAGTTAGCATAACGTGCTCTTGTTGGGTTTCCTGATGCGCCTACCTCGTTCATTGACTCAAATATAAGATGCTCGTCATAATCAGCGAATTTTTCTGAAATCTGCTCCCAGCAAGCCTTGAATTTTGCTACGATTTCGGTCTGATCTTCTGCTGCACAATTGATCCATGCACCACCGCCGAAATCACCATTGCCGTCGTGGTGGATATTGATAATTACATATAAATCATATTCAATACACCAGTTTACAACTTCCTGAACACGGTTAAGCCATGTCTTGTCAATTGTATAACTGGGTGCAGGTCCGATTCTTCCCATATATGTAACAGGTATACGAATCGACTTAAATCCGGCCAGCTTAACTGCTTCAATAAGCCCCTTCTTGACAGTAGGGTTGCTCCATGCTGTTTCATTTCCTTTTCCATTTGAATAGGCATCAAACTGATTTCCTAAATTCCAGCTCGCGCCCATAGCCTCAGTGATTTCTTCCTGATTAAGCTGAATGAAATCATCAGTCTGAACATCATCAGCAGTGACAGTAGCAGAAAACATACTTACTGTAGCTGATATTGCCATAATAGCTCCTATCACCATAGATAGAATTCTTTTAGTTTTCATCTTCTTACCTCATTTCTGTTTATTTATTACATTAAATAAAAATATTATATAAACAATAAATTGTTCTGTATATAATGATAACACATCTGACAACAAATTTCAATAATATTATTTAATTTCAATTTGACGAATTAGCTTTTTGAGAGTATAATAATTATATATGTATAATAAAATAAATATCTTTTTATATACGGGAGGAAAAATGAAAAGGACTGTATATGCTTTTACAGCGATTTTAATATTGCTTGCTGCTATGCTGCCGACAAGTCTGTCGTTTACTGCTTTTTCAGTGGATAACAGCCTTGACTTCAAGTATGCAGAGGTGATTGAAAGCGATATAATATATAATATTAAAGTAGAGAGCGGTGAATCTGCAATTTGTGCCTTTATCGCCCCTGAGGACGGGTATTATCTTTTCGAGGCTATTGGCGGAACCGAATATGAAACGTCTTTATTTACTCGCTATTATGAACCGGTTGCCACCCTTTATGACGACAATGGAAACGAGCTTCAATATGTTGAATTTGATCATTATTATCCGGATATAAAGGGAACTGCTCCTTATACCAAATTTGTTCAGAAAATGAGCGAAGGCGAGAAATGCTATTATAAAACAAATCTTTTAGATTATGATAAAATCGGAAACTATTATATAAGGGTAATGAAAGCTCCCGATCTGGTTTTTACATATGAAGCGCAAGATGAGATCAGCGGTGTATACAGGTTATTCAGTTATACAGGCAATTCAAAGGAATTTACCATCAATTCACGCTATACATTAACAAGGAGCGAGTCGCTTTATATTCCGAAGGAAAACGTCATTCTTGACGGAATAGATATGTTGGCTTTTGAGGGAAACGAATATTTAGAAACTATAAACCTGCCATATGATTTATCATATATTGCTTCAGAGGCTTTTCTTAACTGCAAAAAACTGAGCACTGTCAATCTCGGCAGAAATACTAAGAAAATAGGGTATAGGGCTTTTGCAGGTTGTGAGTCGTTAAAGAGCATCACCATTGAATCTAACTCTATATCGCTTGATACTCAATGCCTGGGCTTTGACGAAAACGGAAATAAGTATGATGATTTTACTATATATTGCTTTAAGAATTCGACCGCTGAGAAATATGCAAAAGCAAACGGCATAAGCTATTCAATAATCACTGTTGAGCCTGCAACGCCCAAGACGAACAGCACAAGCCCGAGCGATATAAGCGATCCTGATGATAGATATCCGACCACATCACCTAATCAAAAAACAAGTGCTGACATCTCATCAACACAGGATAACAAAGTGGTTGTTCCAAAGGTTAAAAAGGCTAAGATAAAGAAGATTATAAAAACCTCAAATAAAAGACGGCTTAAAGTTATATGGAAGAAAATCAGCGGAGTTTCGGGTTACCAGATAAAGTGTGGACTTAATAGAAAAATGACCAAGGGCAAAAAGGTTGTTTTTTCAAAGGCAAACAAAAAATCAAAAATAATCAAAATATTCAAGTCAAAGAAAAGATATTATGTTAAAGTAAGGGCTTATAAGACATATATATCATTAAACGGCGAAACATTGAGAGCCTATGGAAAGTGGTCAAAGATTAAAAGGGCTAAAACAAGGTAAAATAATAACAGCTTTTGTGTCGCCGGTTTCATATCTGATTATTTTCTGCTATGAAGTATTTTGGCAAATGGAGTAAGACATTAAAGCTTATAAGGTAAGTTAAATTTTTTATATATAATGGCTCCCTGAATTTATCAGGGAATTCTTCTATGTTTTTCAAGGTCTGCATTGTTGACATCTTTGTTCACATATGTTAAAATATATTCGTAAGCAGAAAGGAATTGTCCTGACTGTGAGCAATTACAAACCATAAATCGTTCTGATGATAAAGGAAAACCTGAGTCACAAGGCGAGAGTATAGCGAAGCTTTATTTATCAAATTCTTGTTTGATTTGGTATGTGAGTTAATTCTATCCTTTTGTCTTTTGGCGAAAGGATTTTTTGATAAAAAGAGGTGTGTTATGGAAACTAACAATGTAACAAGGCTTGCGATCATAGCGATAATTGTTGAGAAGCTTGAACAGACAGAGAGACTTAATAAAATTCTTCATGATTATTCTCAGTATGTTATCGGAAGAATGGGTATACCGTATAGTAAGAAAAATGTCAATTTAATAAGCGTTGTTGTGGACGCTCCTAATGATATTATAGGTGCGATTTCGGGAAAGCTGGGAATGATAGAAAACATAACGGTTAAAACGGTTTATTCAAAGTTTTAGTGAAAATAAATTATGGTAAGAATTTATGAATAACAGAGAATTGATTGAAAAACTGAAAAATGAAAGAGTTCTATCCAAGGCTGAATTTACACAGCTTATCAGCACATACACCGATGAGGACAGGGCGTTCGCCGCAAAGCTGGCAAGAGCTGAAGCAGACAGAATATTTGGCAATAAGATTTTTGTCAGAGGTTTAATTGAGTTTTCAAGCTACTGCAGGAATGATTGTTTTTATTGCGGTCTGAGACGCTCAAACAGAAATGCCGAACGCTACCGCCTTAGCAAAGAGGAGATATTGAGGTGTGCTGATGAGGGTTACGAACTGGGCTTTAGAACTTTTGTGCTGCAAAGCGGCGAGGACTGTTTCTACACTGATGAGGTTTTATGCGATATTGTGAAGAGCATAAAAGGCGCACATTCCGATTGTGCTATAACGCTTTCATTGGGAGAGAGAAGTGAGGAGAGCTATAAAAGGCTTTTTGACGCAGGTGCCGACAGATATCTGCTCCGCCACGAGACAGCAAACGCAGAGCATTATGCTAAGCTTCACCCCGACAGTCTAAAAGCAGAGCATAGGCAGGAATGTCTGCGAAGTTTGAAAAGAATAGGTTACCAGACGGGCTGCGGATTTATGGTAGGCTCGCCGTTTCAAACGGCGGAAAACTTAGCGGAGGATATTCTGTTTATCAAGGAACTTGACCCTGAGATGGTCGGGATAGGACCGTTTATCCCTCATCACGATACGCCGTTTAGAGACGAGCAAAAGGGCAGACTTGAGGACACGCTTTTTATGCTGTCGCTTATAAGGCTTATGAAGCCGAATGTGCTTCTTCCTGCGACTACGGCACTCGGAACAATTTCGGTCCTAGGCAGAGAGCAGGGGATTCTGGCAGGTGCAAATGTGGTTATGCCAAATCTCTCTCCGACTGAGGTAAGGCAGAAATACCTTCTGTATGATAACAAAATCTGCACAGGCGATGAATCTGCACAGTGTAAGGAGTGTTTAAATAACAGAATGAAAAGCATTGGATATGAGATAGTTACCGACAGGGGAGACTATGGGAAATTGATAATGGACAATGGAAAATCGACAATTGACAAAGGATAATGAACATATTGGTGTTTAAATAAAATCAGAAACGGAGGATAATTATGAAGTACGATGTTAAGTCTATGAAGGCAGAGGAATTTATTAACGACGATGAAATTCTGAATACTTTGAAAGAGGCAGAAAAACGCAAGGACGATAAGGAATATGTAATGTCTTTAATTGAAAGGGCAAGAGATTGTAAGGGGTTAAGCCACAGGGAAGCGGCGGTGCTTCTTGAATGTGAAATTCCTGAGTGCGTTGAGGCTATGGAAAAGACGGCAATGGAAATTAAGGAGAAATTATACGGCGACAGAATTGTAATGTTCGCACCGCTGTACCTTTCAAACTATTGCGTAAACGGCTGTACATATTGCCCGTATCATCACTGCAACAAACATATTATAAGAAAGAAGCTCACTCAGGAGGAAATCAAAAAAGAGGTAATTGCTCTTCAGGATATGGGACATAAAAGGCTTGCAATTGAATCGGGCGAGGACCCTGTGAATAATCCTATAGAGTATATTTTAGAGAGCATAAAAACCATATATTCTATAAATCACAAAAACGGTGCTATCAGACGTGTTAATGTAAATATTGCGGCAACGACAGTTGAAAACTACAGAAAGCTAAAAGAGGCAGGTATAGGAACATATATCCTGTTTCAGGAGACATATAACAAACACGACTATGAGCTTTTGCACCCTACAGGTCCTAAGCACAATTACGCTTATCACACCGAGGCTATGGACAGAGCTATGGAGGGCGGAATAGATGACGTTGGAATAGGAGTCTTGTTCGGGCTTGAGATGTACAAATATGATTTTGTAGGTCTTTTAATGCATGCAGAGCATCTGGAAGCCGTACACGGGGTAGGACCTCATACCATTTCTGTGCCGAGAATATGCGGTGCCGACGATATTGACAAAGCTGATTTTTCTAATGCGATCTCAGACGATATTTTTGCAAAGTTAGTAGCAGTTATTAGAATTGCCGTTCCGTATACCGGAATGATAATTTCGACTCGTGAGTCGAAGAAATCGAGAGAAAGGGTTCTAAAGCTGGGTGTATCGCAGATCAGCGGAGGCTCTAGAACAAGCGTCGGCGGTTATGTTGACCCCGAGCCTGAGGAGGAGAATTCTGCTCAGTTTGATGTTACCGACACAAGAACTCTTGATGAGGTCGTAAACTGGCTGTTGGAAATGGGCTATATTCCGAGCTTCTGTACGGCCTGCTACCGTGAGGGAAGAACAGGCGACAGGTTTATGAGTTTGTGCAAATCGGGTCAGATAGCAAACTGCTGTCAGCCTAACGCTCTTATGACCTTAAAGGAGTATTTAGAGGATTATGCAAGCGAGGATACAAGACGAAAGGGCGAGGCTTTGATTCAAAAACAGCTTGAACTTATTCCAAATGAAAAGACCAGAAAAATTGCCAAAGAGAGAATTGAAAGAATTCATTCGGGCGAGCGTGATTTCAGGTTCTAATTTTAATATGGTACGGAACAATAATTTTTGAAAGGCGGAATGTTTATGCCGACTTTAAACGAAACACCAAGGTCAGACAGGCTTCACATAGGCTTTTTCGGGAAGCGTAATGCTGGCAAGTCAACCCTTATAAATGCTTTCACAAAACAGCAGATTTCAATAGTATCAGATGTTGCGGGAACAACTACCGATCCGGTGTTTAAGTCGATGGAGATAGCAGGGATAGGCGCTTGCGTTCTGATTGACACAGCAGGCTTTGACGACATAGGCGAGCTGGGTAAAATCAGGGTTGAAAAGACAAAAAAAGCAGCAGAAAGAACAGATGTTGCCGTTATTTTGTTTTCCGATACTGATATAAAAAAAGAACTTGAATGGTTTAATTATTTCAAGAAAAAGGGTACGCCTGTTCTGAATGTGATAAGTAAAGCAGATACAATGTCAGGTGATGAAATTTCACAAATAAAGTCTGAAATTTTAAGAAAGACAGGCGAAGAGCCTTTGGTTGTTAGCGCCGAGAATGAGAGTATAACTGAAAAATTCAAAGACACTCTTATAAGGCTTATACCGGAGGATTTCGGAAGCCGCAGTATAACGGGAGATTTAGTCGGCGACGGCGATTTGGTGCTTTTGGTAATGCCTCAGGATATTCAGGCACCAAAGGGAAGGCTTATACTTCCTCAGGTTCAGACAATTCGTGATTTGCTTGATAAGAAATGCCTTGTTATGAGTTGTACAACAGATAAGCTTGATGAAACACTAAAGGCTTTGGCATATTCGCCGAAGCTGATAATCACCGATTCACAGGTGTTTAAAACAGTCTATGACAAAAAGCCCAAAGAGAGTATGCTGACCTCTTTTTCTACTCTATTTGCAGGGTATAAGGGCGATTTGGAATATTATATAAAATCTGCCGAAGCCGTAGAGCTTCTGACCGAGAAGTCTAAGGTACTTATCGCAGAGGCTTGCACCCATGCGCCTTTAGCAGAGGATATTGGCAGAGAAAAGATACCGAAAATGTTAAGAAAAAAGGTTGGCGAGGGGCTTACAGTAGATATTGTCAGCGGACCTGATTTTCCTGATGATTTGTCGGAATACGATTTGGTAATTCAGTGCGGGGCGTGTATGTTTAACAGAAAATATGTGCTTTCGAGAATTGACAGGGCAAAGGAACAGGGCGTGCCGATGTCAAACTACGGAGTGATAATCGCATATCTGAATAATATTTTAGATAAAATTTCCTATTAAAAACGGCTGATGAAATTTTCATCAGCCATTTTTAATATTATCCTTTTTTCTTGTAGTTTTTATTCCGCTTAATATGATCTTTTTAGCCTTTAAAGCGTCCTCTTTTGAAAGCGGAGGAGTATTCTTTAAAGGATACTCGATCCCTAAAGATTCATATTTAGGCTTGCCCATATCGTGATATGGTAAAATGTCGATTGACTGGAGATTATTCAAAGTTCCGATATATTTTCCCAGCTCAAATAGATAATGCTCATCATAAGTAATTCCCGGCACAACTACATGCCTTATGCAAACCGGAACATTTTTTTCTTCTAGATATTTTGTAAAGTCAAGAATATTTTTGTTTGAGAAGCCGGTCAGCTTTTTATGCTCGTTATCGTCTATATGCTTTATATCAAGCAGAACCAAATCGGTATATTTTATAAGCCGGTCAAATTCCTTTATTCTGTTTTTATTGTCTTTTTCAAATAATATGCCCGATGTGTCAATACAAGTATGAATTCCCTGTGTCTTAGCGGCTTTAAAAAGCTCGGTAACGAACTTAATTTGCATCAGCGGTTCACCGCCGCTGACGGTTATTCCGCCGTTTCTGTAAAAACTCTTTTTTGAGTTGTATTTAGATAGGATTTCCTTTACACTTATATCTTCTCCGCCTGACATTTCCCATGTGTCGGGGTTATGGCAATACCGGCACCGCATAGGACATCCTTTTGTGAAAATCACCATTCTAACTCCCGGACCGTCTACTGTTCCGAAGCTTTCTATTGAATGTATATGACCAAGCATTGAATTTCTCTCCTTATAAAAGGGAATTAGATAAGCAAACTCTTTGTTTACAGCTTATCGTGGAATGTTCTTGATATAATTTCATCTTGCTGTGCCTTTGTTAGCTTAACAAAGTTTACGGCATAGCCCGATACACGGACTGTAAGCTGAGGATATTTTTCAGGATGCTTTTGTGCGTCAATTAAAGTTTCACGGGATAACACATTGATATTGAGGTGGTGTCCGCCCTCCTCTGCGTAGCCGTCTAAAATTGAAACCAGATTATCTATTTGATCTTTGTTTGCCTTTACTTTTGACATAATTGTTCCTCCTAATTTTATTCAAAATTATTGAAGCAGTTCATCGCCGTCATCTAAGCTTTCGAATATGGTAGGCGTGCTGCAGGGTAAATTTCCGTCAAGGCAGTCGAGCGATTTAGAGGTTATAACCTTTTTATTTTTATTTTTAGATTTAACCCCGCCGTTATTATTTACCTTAATATTCATATGTCCGCCCTTATGGGACATAAAATCATCTAACATATTAACAATATCGTCTATTCTTTCATCCGAGATCTGCATAATGATACCTCCGTTTTACTATACTAATACTCATTGTTAAAGCTGTCAGTTTCTGAAAGCTCGATGTCAACATCTATATCGCCTACAAAGATTTTATTATCCTTTCCAAGCGACTCGGGAATGATAGAGAATGTATTTGAAATACCGTCCTGAGCATCCTTGAAAGGAAGCTTTGAAACTGACTTCAGTGATGCAACAGCACCGTTTTTATCTCGGTTGTGCATAGGGTTTGCACCTGGGGCAAAAGCTTCTCCGCCCTTGCGTCCGTCAGGGGTAGAGCCTGTGTTTTGTCCGTAAACCACATTGGAAGTAATAGTGAGGATCGAAGTTGTAGGTATTCCTCCTCGATAGGTGTGGTTTCCTTTGATGTAGTTCATAAAAAGGTGAACTATGTTGCTTGCAATATCATCAACTCTGTCGTCATCGTTACCGTACTTTGGAAAGTCCCCTTCAACCTCATAATCTACAGCAATACCTTGTTCGTTTCTTATCGGTCTGACCTTTGCGTATTTTATTGCGGAAAGCGAATCTGCAACAACCGAAAGTCCCGCAATTCCTGTTGCAAACCATCTTGTAACTTTTTTATCGTGAAGAGCCATTTGAATTCGCTCATAGCAGTATTTATCGTGCATATAGTGAATGATATTAAGTGCATTGACATAAACCGAAGCAAGCCACTTCATCATATCTTTGAATTTATCCATAACCTCTTTGTAGTCAAGGTATTCAGAAGTGATAGGTCTGTATTTAGGGCCTATCTGCTTCATTGAAATTTCATCTACTCCGCCGTTTATAGCGTAAAGCAAGCATTTTGCAAGATTTGCCCTTGCCCCGAAAAACTGCATTTCTTTTCCGATTCTCATAGAAGACACACAGCAGGCGATCGCATAGTCGTCGCCGTGGGTAACTCTCATAAGATCGTCGTTTTCATATTGAATTGAAGATGATTCTATTGAGGTTTTTGCACAGAACCTCTTGAAGTTATCAGGAAGATTTACAGACCACAATATAGTAAGATTAGGCTCTGGTGCAGTACCGAGATTTTCAAGGGTATGAAGATACCTAAATGACATTTTAGTTACCAAATGACGTCCGTCAACGCCGATTCCGCCGATAGATTCAGTTACCCAGGTCGGGTCGCCTGAGAAAAGCTCGTTATATTCAGGTGTTCTTGCAAATTTCACAAGCCTGAGCTTCATAATGAAGTGGTCAACAAACTCCTGAATTTGCTCCTCTGTAAAAGTACCGTTTTTAAGGTCGCGCTCTGCGTAAATATCAAGGAAAGTCGAGGTTCTTCCTAGAGACATTGCAGCACCGTTTTGCTCCTTAACAGCGGCAAGGTACGCAAAATACGTCCACTGAATAGCCTCTTGTACGTTTTTAGCAGGCTTTGATATGTCAAAGCCGTAGATTTTGCCTAGCTCTATAAGCTCACCCAAAGCTCTTATCTGCTCCGAAAGTTCCTCACGTTCACGGATAACATCAGAATACATTGTAATTCTAGTTGAATCTTTTTGATTCTGCTTATCCTCAATAAGCCTGTCCACACCGTAAAGAGCAACCCTTCTGTAATCCCCAATAATCCGTCCTCTGCCATAAGCGTCGGGAAGTCCTGTTATGATATGGCTTGAACGGCAGGCTCTCATTTCCGGGGTATAGGCATCAAAAACGCCCTGATTGTGGGTTTTCCTGTGAGTGGTATAAAACTTACAGATGTCAGGGTCGACCTCATAGCCGTTTTCTGAGCAGGCTTTCATTGCCATACGGATTCCGCCGTTTGGCTGAAGAGCCCTTTTAAACGGCTTGTCCGTCTGAAAGCCGACAATGGTTTCTTTATCTTTATCAAGATATCCTGCATCGTGCGAGGTGATAGTCGATATGATTCTCGTGTCCATATCAAGAACTCCGCCTGCCTTGCGTTCCTTTTCATATAAATCCATAACCTGCTCCCACAGATCCTTTGTGGCTTGCGTAGGACCTGCAAGAAACTTATCATCGCCGTCATAAGGGCTGTAATTTTTCTGAATAAAATCGCGGACATTTATCTCTCTTTTCCAGTCTCCGTTGTTAAATCCGTTCCACTCTTCAAACTCAATTGCTTTCATACTAATTATTGCCCTTGCTATGCAAAGGCCTCCTTTCTACGAAATTTGGGCCTGTTAAGGCTCAAAAAACGCGCGTGAAAAGTATTTTTCACGCTGTTCTCACCCGGTTTTGCTTCAAGCGTTTTTTAGACTAGCATTTGCTGTATTTGAACATAATAATTTTTATTTGCAGTATATGATATTATTATGTTAGGATAAGATTTTTATTATTCGCCAATTTTTTCATCATATACAATATATAGTGGTCTGCACTGCCAATAAACGGCACCAATAGTTATTATAGTTGGAAAGAAGAAAAAAAGCAAGGGGGTATTTTCATAAAAAATTCTATATATTTTTTGGTTTAATAGACTAAACAATCTTATTCTTTGAAAAAGCTAAACATATGGTTATTAGCTTGTAAAAATAGAGTGATTTCAATATAAAAAGTAATAATATTTTATGCAAAACATATAATGTATTACTTTTTATGTCATATAAAATGCTATAAATTTTACCATTATTTCCAATAAAAACAAAATGTAAAGTTTCAGTTAAATTTCTTTACAATACATAAATGTTGGGTAAACTGCTCAAACTCACTACAATATATGGTGCTTTTAAAACAATATTTGCACATTCTTGCAAAGAGTGTGATAATATGTTATACTATACTATGTATGTTTATTGTGTAAATTCATCAAATAATTCAGATTAAATATAACTGATAAACTTTAAGGAGGATTGAAATGGCAAAAACAAGGGTTGCCGTTATATTCGGCGGTGTATCTAATGAACACGAAATTTCGCTTTTGTCTGCGACAAATATAATAAATAATATACCAAGAGAGATATATGATGTTGTTTGTATAGGTATAACAAAAAAAGGACGCTGGCTTCTTTATATCGGCGACACATCAAAGATTGCTGATGGCAGTTGGGAGCAGGACGGCGACAATGTTTCCTGTATTCTCTCGCCTGATCCTCTGCACAAGGGATTTATTGCAATATTAAACGACGGTAAGATTCAGCATATTAAGGTAGATGTTATTTTCCCTGTTCTTCACGGAAAAAACGGTGAGGACGGAACTATACAGGGGCTTTTTACCCTGTCGAAGATTCCTTTTGTCGGATGCGGATGTCTTGCTTCCGCAAACTGTATGGATAAGGAGCTCACGCATATTATTCTTGAGTCACACGGCGTTAAGATGACCGATTGGATGTCGATAAACAGAACTGATATCGAAAAAGTTGAGAAGATAGCAGGGGAAATGGAAGACAAGTTGGACTATCCTATGTTTGTCAAGCCTGCTAACTGCGGCTCGTCGGTAGGGGTATCAAAAGTAAATAATAAAGAAGAGCTTATTTATGGAATAAAGAAGGCCTTTGCACACGATAATAAGGTTGTTGTTGAAACGGGTGTAAGAGGAATTGAATGTGAGTGTGCTGTTATGGGAAACAGCGGAGCTATTGCATCAACGATAGGCGAAATAGACTCGGCCAATGATTTTTATGACTATGAGGGAAAGTATCAGAATGATGATACCCGTACATATATTCCTGCAAGAATGAGCGAGGACAATATCTTTAAGATAAGGCAGATTGCTCTTAAGGCTTATAATGCAATGGGCTGTACAGGTCTTGCAAGAGTGGACTTTTTCCTGACTGATGACGGAGAGATCATATTAAATGAGATAAACACGCTTCCGGGTCATACTGCTATCAGTATGTACCCTCAGCTTATGAAATATGAGGGGCTTTCTCCGCGTGAACAAATTCACAGACTGATAAGTTTAGCGTTTGAGGTACAGAGATAGATGAATAATAATGCAATCGGCGTTTTTGATTCTGGCGTTGGGGGATTGACCTGTGTGTCTGAGCTTCAAAAAATTCTGCCGCACGAGGACATAATATATTTAGGTGATACTGCCAGAATCCCTTACGGAACTAAAAGTAAGGAAACAGTTTTTGAATATGCAAAACAAGATGTAGCATTCTTCAGAAAGCATAATGTCAAAATGATAATCGTTGCCTGCGGAACTGTTTCTGCCGTTATGATGACATATCCCATTTTTGAAAATGACGAGCTGTCAAGTGGAGTTTTATATCCTGCTGTCAAGGCGGCATGTGAAGCTACTAAGAATAAAAGAATAGGTGTTATTGCCACAAGCGCTTCAATAAAATCAGGCGGATACGGAAAAGCTATTCGTGAGATTATTCCTGATGCTAAGTTGGTCGGACAAGCTTGTCCTATGTTTGTTCCGCTTGTTGAAAACGGTTATACTGACAGGGATAATGAGGTTGCAAAAATCATAGCAAGGGATTATCTTCAGGTTATGATTGATGAAGATGTTGACACTCTTATAATGGGGTGCACGCATTATCCGCTGCTTAAAGATATTATCGGCGATATTTTAGGGAATAAGGTAAGTCTGATTTCTCCCGGTGCCGAGGCGGCTAAATACGCATTAAATGCTTTGACTGAAAATAATATGCTATCTGCCAATAATGAGAACGGGAAGCTGGAGCTTTATTGTACAGACAGCGTTGAACTTTTCACTGAAAATGTAAAAACAATATTAGGCTCTGATATTAACGGCGAAATATTCAGAACTACTTTGAAATAATTTTGACCGAGAGCAGAGTAATGATAACAAGAGGTAAGAGAAAACAAAATGAATGAAAAAGATGTAATGATTACACTGAATACCAAACAGTCTGACGGAGTAAACAGTGAGCAGATAGAGATCATCACAGAGGGAAAATACAACAAGTTTGATGACGGTTATATAATTTCATATAATGATTCGGAAGCTACAGGCTTTGACGGTTCTTCAACTATTTTAAAGGCAACACAGAGCAACAAGGTTGAAATCGAAAGAAAAGGAACTGCACAGAGTCAGATTATTATTGAAAAGGCAAACAAGCATCACTGTCACTACGGAACGCCTTACGGTGCAGTTATGATTGGTGTTACGGCAAGGGAAATCAATTCTCACCTTGATGATAACGGAGGAGATTTGTTTTTCAAATATGTTATAGATATAAACTCAAGCTTTATAAGTGATTATGAAGTGAATGTAAATGTAAAACCAAGCTAGGAAGCGATGACGCTGTACAAATTCGCATTTGATATTTGAAAAAACAAAGATTTTGTATCTTGCGTTGTTTTAACTGATAATCGACGGTTGTAATGGACAATGGATAAGGAAGTACCATTTAAAAGATAGGAGAAGTTTAATGACAAATATAATCAATGACTTAACTAAATGTGTGAGCAAGGCTTTTGAGGAATGTGGTTATGATAAAAGCTTAGGAACGGTTTCGGTATCGGACAGGCTTGACTTATGCCAGTTTCAGTGCAACGGTGCATTTGCAGGAGCAAAGCAGTATAAAAAAGCACCTTTTATGATAGCTGATGAGGTTGCCAAAAAATTAAGCGGAAATGAGATTTTCAAATCTGTTGAAATGGTGAAACCGGGCTTTATAAATATCACGCTTAAAGACGGGGAAATCTTCAAAAAAGCAAATGAAATTGCAGAAGATACCAATCTAGGTATTCCACAAGCAGAAAAGCCCGAAACCATTGTTCTCGACTACGGCGGAGCAAATGTTGCAAAACCGCTTCATATAGGACATCTGCGTTCTGCTATTATCGGAGAATCCTTAAAGAGGATTGCAAGGGCTATGGGAAACAAGGTTATTTCTGACGTTCATCTCGGCGACTGGGGTTTGCAGATCGGTCTTGTTATTGCGGAGCTTATGGTACGCAATCCCGACTGGATATGCTTTTCACCCGACTTTGATCCCGATAAGCACAAGGTGGATCCAATCAATGTTGACGATTTGAATGAAATATATCCTTTTGCCAGCCAGAAGAGTAAGGTTGATGAAGCGTTTAAGGAAAAGGCAAGGGCTGTTACGGCAGAGCTTCAAAGCGGTCATAAGGGATATATAGCCGTTTGGAAAGAGATAATGCGTGTTTCTGTAAAGGATTTGAAAGAGAATTACGGAAAGCTGTATGTTGACTTTGATTTATGGTATGGTGAAAGCGACGCTGATAAATATGTGGACGAGCTACTAGACGTTCTCAATGAAAAGGGTATAATGCACGAGAGCGATGGTGCTATGGTTGTCGATGTCGAGGAAGAAACCGACAAAGCAGCTGTTCCACCTGTTATAATAAAGAAATCTGACAACTCGAATATTTATGCAACTACCGACCTGGCTACTATTATTCAAAGGCAAAAGGATTTTGCTCCGAATAGAATATGGTATGTGGTTGATAAAAGACAGGAACTTCATTTTACTCAGGTTTTCCGCTGTGCAAAGAAAGCAGGTATTGTGCCGGAGGATACAGAGCTTGCTCACTTAGGAATCGGAACAATGAACGGCAAGGACGGAAAGCCCTATAAAACAAGAGATGGCGGAGTAATGCGCCTTTCCGATCTGCTGAATACGGTTATTGAAGCGGCTGTTGAGAAGATGTCTGATGAAAACTTTGATTCTGCTCAAGAAAAGAGAGAGACAGCCGAGAAGGTTGCTATTGCGGCCGTTAAGTTCGGCGATCTATCCAATCACATTCTAAAGGACTACATTTTTGATATAGATAAATTCTTATCCTTTGAGGGCAAGACGGGAACATATCTGATTTACACAGTTACCAGAATCAACTCTATACTTAGAAATCTTGGTGTTGATGATAGTCAGCCAATAACTTTCAATGGGGTTTATTCTGATATTGAGCGTGAGCTTCTGCTGAATATAATTCTCAGCGGAGAGGCATTTAAACACGCTTTGGCTGAAAGAGCTCCGAGCGCTATATGTGATAACGCATATCGTCTTGCGTCACTGTTCTCGACCTTCTATCACGACAATCACATTTTGGGTGAGACTGACAAGGACAAGCAGTCCACATGGATTTCGCTGTGTATTTTGGTGAGAAGGCTTCTTCTCAAGCACTTAGATGTGTTGGGAATTAAGGCAGTTGAAAGAATGTAATATCTGTTTTCTCTTTGCAAAACTAAATATATAATAGTATAATAGAAGTATACTATATAAAAGAGGTAACTAAATGGATTACAAAGTTGAAGACAATGATATTATACTAATTCATAGCGATTTTGATCTGGACGAAACGCTCGACTGCGGACAGGCTTTTCGCTGGGAGAGGATAGATAAAGAAAGCAAAGATGCTGATGCATTGTCGAATATTGATTACGATAAGGCATATAAAGGTTTTCGGCTTAACACTCCGCTTTTGATAAGTCAGAAGAAAATTGAGGGCAACAGCGGTGCAAGTAAGATAACTTTACATAACACCTCAGAAAGCGATTTTCTAGGCATTTGGGTCCAATACTTTGACCTTAAAACGGATTATTCGGCACTGAAAAAGGCGTTTTCCTCTGATGAAACAATGAGCAGCGCCTGTGAGTTTGCACCGGGCATAAGAATGTTAAAACAGGATAAGTGGGAAGCTCTTTGCTCTTTTATAATTTCTCAGAACAATAATATTCCTCGTATTAAAGGGATTATCTCAAGAATGTGTGAGCATTACGGAGGCTTTCCGTCTTATGAGGAGCTTGCTGAGGAAACAGTTGAAAGTCTGGCATTTCTGCGCGCAGGCTTCAGGGCGAAGTATATTATTGATGCCGCACAAAAGCTGTCAAGCGGTGCGCTCGACTTAGATGATATTTCTACAATGGATCTGGAATCTGCAAGAAAGTCGCTTATGACGATAAAAGGCGTAGGTCCAAAGGTGGCAGAGTGTGCGTTGCTTTACGGAATGTACCGCACAGATGCTTTCCCTGTTGATGTTTGGATTAAGCGAGTGATTCAAAAATATTATCCAGACGGACTCCCCGATTGCATAAAAGGGCAGGAGGGAATTGCTCAGCAATATCTTTTTCACTATATCAGGAACAAAGAAAGCAGGGAAAAATAATAATTTATTTACTTTTTGTCAGTAATTGAAAATTTAGGATATTTCTACATTTTTTATTCCCAAAATTTTGTTAAGTGTTAAGATTTCAACATTTTAGGACATTTATCAAAAGCCGAATAATTGGGTAGTTTTCAACCTTTTCAACAGAGTTTTAAACAATTTTATTGAGTTTTTAAACCTTTTCAACAGACTTTTCAACAGAATTTTATGCTTTTTTAAAATCTTGTTGAATAATGAAAAAAACTACGGTCAATACTAATTTTGAGCGAATTTTATTGATTTCGGAGGTTTAACTCGATTATGATTAAAGGGATAAACAAACAAATTGTAGAAATTAAATGTCCTAAGAATGAACAGTATGAGAAGATATTACTCTTCACAAAGCAGAACAGTGACATGACTAAAATCAGCGAGATTGATGAGGATATGCTTGATATGTATCGTTCAATTATGAGCCAGTCAAAGCAGGAAACTCACGAGAGAAATAATGCAGTTGCGTGTGTTGTAATGCTATCGCTGGCGTGCTTGTTTCTATTGGGCTTTTTGGTGTTTACGCTTATCTAAGCGACATTTTGCTATAAATCAGAAATTTGTAAAAAAATCTCCGAAAGCTATTGGCTTTTGGAGTTTTTTGTGCTATAATGTATTTTGTATAGTTAGAATCAGTTGTAGGAGTAATTTTTTATGAGCTTTGATAAGGGTAACGGCGGTAATAAAAACTTTGGCAAAAAATATCAGAATAATAAACAAAGCTCATTAAAAAGCAGACGAGCTGATTTAAAAAAAGATTCGGATAGCTATGATCAGGACACAAGTGACAAAAGCATTATTTTAGGGCGTAACCCGGTTATTGAAAGCCTTAAAGCAGGTAAGCTGATAGATTCGATTTATGTGAACAGCGAAGCAGGCGGCTCGATTTCTGTTATTTGCAGGTTGGCAAAAGAACAGGGAATAGTTATCAAACAGGTCAGCGAGCAGAAGCTGAACAAAATGGCTGATGGCGCTTCTCATCAGGGTGTTATAGCTATGACAGCCTGTGCTGAATATGTTGATATACAGGATATTCTTGATATTGCAAAGGAAAAGAACGAGCCTCCGTTTATCATAATATGCGACGAGATAGAGGATCCTCACAATTTGGGTGCTATTATAAGAACTGCTGAGGCAAGCGGTGCACACGGGGTGATAATCCCGAAGAGAAGAAGCGCCTCTTTAAATCACACGGTTTTTAAAACATCAGCAGGTGCGGCGGCTTGGGTACCTGTTGCAAGGGTTTCAAATCTCAGTCAGGCGGTAGATACGCTCAAAGAAAACGGCGTGTGGATTTATGGAACGGATACAAGCGGCGAGGACTACCGCAGTGTATCATTCGACGGAGCTGTTGGGCTTATAATCGGCTCCGAGGGTTTTGGAATGAGCAGATTGTTGAAGGAAAAATGCGACTTTCTTCTAAGACTTCCTTTGGCAGGGAAAATCACTTCACTTAATGCTTCTGTTGCAGGCGGAATCTTTATGTATGAGGTTTTGAAGTCAAGAACAGTTTGATAAATTGTTTGGTTTTAAGGCAAGAAAAATCTTGCTTGGAAATAAAAATTAAAGAATAAAAAGGAAGCAGCAAATATTGAAAAAGGATGTGTAGAAATTGGCAGATAATTTTGATCTTGAAGATATTTTAGACGAATATTCTGACATGGCTAGAAATGTTACTCCTCTGTCTGACGCAGATGTTGACGAGCTTCTTGGCGTAAGCCCAAAGGACGAGGATATAGCTGACATAACTAAGAGAAAATCCATTATCGACGATTCAATCTTTGATGAGGTAATTGATGACGGCCGTCCTAAAAAGACAATTGAAGCTGAGGTCAAGGGTGAAAAATCTAACGGAGGCATTGACGATTTAGATATAGACAATCTGATTGATGAAGCCGTATCAGGCGTTAAAGACACACCGATTTTACAGGATAATGAACCGACGCTCGTCAAAGAGGATAGATTAAATGATTTTGCAATTCCTGATGTTGAGGCAGACGATGATGAGTCGGAAGTAAAACAGCACAAAAAGAGTTTAGCTAAAAAGCTTAGCCTTAGACTTGAAGAGGAAAGAGAACGTATTGAGGCTGAAAGAGCTGAGGAAGAAGAAGCTGAAAGACAGGGAGCAGAAGATGGTCTTAACAGCAGGTTCAGGCTGAGAAAGACATCCGGCAACACTGCTATTATTGAGGGACTTTTGAAACTGAAGAGAGAAAGAGGAACTGTCAGCAGAGAGGAAAATGTCTCTCCTGTCAAGAGGCTTAGAATAAAAGATGTCGATTTGGGGCTTGAGGGGAAAATTATACCAAGAACAGAACAGATGGACAGAATAGAACTAGATGATGATGACAACATAGTTTTCCCTGAGGGTGCAACAGACACTATGAAGCTTCGAATTCTTGCTGAGAAGAGAAAGGACAAGGTTGATAACTTTGTTCTGGAAAACTCAGAGTCGGGATCGGCTGATGCTGTAAAAGACAGCGAGGTTAAAATGTATGTTAAGGACTTTAAGGATTATAACGAAGCTCCAAAGGTATTAGATGACATTTTACAGCTTAAAAGCAATCTTGTAATAAGGCTTTGCATTTTGTTGATTACATCGTTTTTTAGTTTATACATAGCGTTTGCTAACGACGGTGGATGGCCTATTATAGATGCCTTTCACAGAACAAGCGGTGAATCGTTTATATTCACAAATATAGCACTAGGTCTTGTATCAGCGTTTGTATCGTATACTGTACTGACCTCGGGACTCAAAAAGCTTTTCCGGAGAAATGCCGATTGCGACAGTATTGCGGCACTTGGTATAATTGCCGCACTTATATCGTCACTGCTTTTGTTTATCAACCCCAGTGTTGTTCAGGAAGGCAAGTATCATATCTATATGTCTGTTGCTATTTTAGGGCTTTTGTTCAACACACTTGGCAAGCTTCTTATAGTGAACAGAACCGAAAGAAACTTCAAATATGTTGCAGGTGAATATGATAAATTTGCAGTTACGAATGTTTTAAATGAAGACGTTGCCACTAAGTTCACAAAGGGTGCGTTGCTCAACGATTTCCCTGAGCTGGCAACAATGAGAAAAACCGAGTTTAACAACAATTTCTTGGAGCATTCTTATTCAAACGATATTGCTGACAAATGTAGTAGAAAATATGCCCCGATACTTCTTATCGCAAGTGTTTTTGTGGGATTGCTTGCACTTATCCTTGACAGAAATGCTACAAGCTTTTCGCAGAAGTTTTTATCCCTATTTGTTACATTTTCAGGAACAATCTCAATAGCGTCTTCGTTCGCACTTATGCTGGTTGTAAACTTACCGCTTGCAAGAGCTTCAAAAAGATTTTTGCGTTCGTCGGGGGTTATGCTTGGATACTCAGCAGTTGAAGAGTTTGCTGATACCAATTCCGTTCTGATTGATGCACGACAGCTTTTCCCTGAGGGAATGATAAATCTTGTTAATCTGAAGGCTTTGTCGGCAACGCCTATTGAGGAATCGATTCTTATGGCGGCCAGTCTTTCCTGTCAGGCAGGAAGCGTTATGCAGCCGATGTTTTATAATATGCTCAGAGGAAAGACAGAAATGCTCTATCCTGTTGAAAGCTATATATACGAAGACGGCTTGGGACTTTCGGGCTGGATCGACAATCAAAGAATACTTTTAGGAACAAGAGAGCTTATGGAAAACCACTCTATTGAGGGGCTTCCGCCGATATCTAAGGAAAAGGAATACACAAAGGGTTATATTCCAATATATCTCTCCATTTCAGGAGTTGTTTCAACGCTGTTTGTTATCACTGCTAACCCGAGCATAAGCGTTATGAAGTGGCTTAAGGTTCTTGAAAAGCATAGAGTAGCAACGGTGATCAGGTCGGTTGACGGATTTATCTCGTTAAATCTTATGTCTGAGCTTTTTGATGTTTCACCTGATTCGTTAAAGCTTCTGCCATTTAGATTCCACAGCGAATATGAGGAACAGACCGGCTTTATTCCAAAGGCTTCGGCTTCAATGCTCTGTTCGGGACATTTCCCGTCATTTGCGTTGCTTATAAGCGGTGCAAAGAAGCTTCAGTTTATTACAAATCTGGGAATGACAGTGCAGTTGGCGGCAGCACTGCTGGGACTGTTGATAGCTCTTGTTATGATGCTTGTAGGTTCGTTCAGCTCGCTTTCAGCAACTATGGTTATACTGTATAACTTGATACTTTCTCTTGTTTCTTTAGGAGTTCAGTATTTCAAAAAATTTTAGTATAGATAACAATAATATCCTTCGGCGATGTCGGGGGATATTATTTGTTAAAATAGAAAAAGTTTCTTGATAGTTTACAAATATTGTGGTATAGTTGAATTGTACAAAATATTTGTATGATTTTAATTGATAATGGAGGATTATTATGAAAAAGACTCTGAAATTAGTATGTTTATTGGTAATGTTAAGCGTATTTGTTATGTCGCTTGCAATGATTTCAATGGCAGAGGGTAAAGAGGTTAGTTATAAAAGTACAATAAACAGTGATATACCTCTTAAATTTTCTCGTTTAGTTAATGATTTTATTCGTCGGAATCCAAAAAAATATACGAAATATTCTTCTAAAGATACATATTTTGTATTAGATAATTATGATGTATATAAATATCTTGGTTTTTCCGGTAAGAGTAAAAGCTTTTTTAAAGATAATCTGTTGATTATAAATGGCATAGGAACCAGCGGATCAATGCGTAAATCTTTTGTAAACACAGGTGTTACAATAAATGATGGTATAATAAATGTTTCATATACACAAACTGTACCGCCTGTAATTACAGCTGATCATGTATATGTTACTGATATCATAGAACTAAAAAAATCTGATGTTAAGGGTGTAGACTTAACAAAACAAAAAATTACTACAAGATCTATATATACGACCTCAAGACCTAGTGATACGCCTCGATCTGATACATATTTTACAAATGGGTTGATATATATTGATGCTCAGAAACTAATTCAGAAACCGTCACAAGTTGAAAAGGTAAAGGTTAAGACAGCAAAGAAAAAGCAACTGAAGGTATCCTGGAAAAAGATAGACGGAGTTAAATATGAAGTAAAATATTCTTTAAAGAAAAGCATGAAAAATGCAAAGTTTAAAAAGAATATCAAAAACAACAAAGTAACTCTTAAAAAGCTGAAATCAGGAAAGAAGTATTATATCAAGGTCAGAGCATATCAAAAGATAGAAAATAAAACCTACATTGGAAAGTGGTCTGAAAAGATAGCTAATATAGTTAAATAGAAAATGCACAAGTCCAGTAAAAACGGACAATAGAAAAAACACCCCCTATATGGTAGAATAAAAGAAACTACCGTAAA